>JAFYHV010000167.1 GCA_017538995.1 Lachnospiraceae bacterium
AACGAGTTTGAGAATGTAATTGCTTCCGATATAAAGGTTGAAGCAGACTTTGATAAATATATGGAAGAAAACAATATCGCCCAGATAAATCAGGGTTACATGACAGTTCCTTTAAAGGTTACACTTCCCGAGGGACTTCGAATGAGTGATACACTTAAAATCCGAATCCGTGTTAAGGCGGATGAAACTTGAGTTTCGACTGAAAAAGTGCTATAATATTTAAAATAATTTTTGGGGTAAAAATACGGGGGGAAACGTATGCTTACTAAAACTGTGGTTATTAATAACCCTACGGGTCTGCACTTAAGACCTGCAGGTAACTTATGCAAAGAAGCAGTAAAGTACAAATCTAAAATTTCTTTTAATTACAGAAACAACAATACCAATGCCAAGAGTGTGCTTTCCGTACTGGCAGCCTGCGTAAAGCAGGGCGAGTCGATCGAACTGGTAATAGAGGGCGATGACGAAGAAGAAGCTATGGAAAACATGGTAAGGGTAATAGAGGAAGGACTCGGCGAGACCGAGGACATGAAGCCTTTGGTGTAACTAATCAAAAAAGACCAAAAAGTTGTTGACGTAGACTAAACGTTATGTTATTCTACATAAGCAAGATTGCTTTTTAGGTCTTTTTTTTATGCACTCAAAAATCAGTCAGATAGCAAAAATAACTGTGAACATACGGTTACGGAGGTAATAAATAATGCGTACAAGAATTACATTGGCATGCACTGAATGCAAGCAGAGAAATTACAATACCACAAAGGAAAAAAAGAACCATCCCGACAGAATGGAAACCAAGAAGTACTGCAGATTCTGCAAGAAGCATACTTTACATAAGGAAACAAAGTAATCGGGTATTCGGCTTGATCCGGAAAGGGATAAAATATGGCAGATACACAGAAGAAGTCCAAGAGAAGTTTTTTCAAGGGCATTAAATCTGAATTCAAAAAGATTACATGGCCGACAAAAGATGATGTTTTAAAGCAGACTCTTGTTGTTACTGTTATTACAGTTGTTGTTGCCGCTTTAATTGCCGCTATCGATTTGGGCGTACAGTACGGAATTAACTTTTTAACAGGTCTGTAAGATTGACAAACCGGCAGAGTTGTTTTATTGCCGGCACGGAGGTTTTTAATGGAAGAATTCATCGAAGAAGAGTATGACATTGGTCAGAGTGACAATAAATCCGGCAAAGGTATGGGATGGTATGTTGTTCATACTTATTCAGGATATGAGAATAAGGTAAAGACAAACATCGAAAAGGCCATCGAAAACAGACCCGAGCTTCGCGAGACCATTCTTGAGGTAAAGGTTCCCATGCAGGAAGTTACCGAAGTCAAGAACGGTGTAAGAAAGACATCTGAAAAGAAGATGTTCCCCGGATATGTACTTATTCATATGGATGCTGACGACAATGCAGCATGGTATGTGGTAAGAAATACAAGAGGCGTTACAGGATTCGTAGGACCCGGAAGTAAGCCCGTTCCTTTAACAGAGGACGAAATGAAGGCATTAAGCTTCGAAGGACCCGAAAAGATCCGTATCGATGTTTCCGAAGGAGATACTGTTGATGTTATCGCAGGTGTCTGGGTTGGAACAGTCGGTGTCGTTAAGAGAGTTGACGCCAACAAGCAGGTTGTTACAATTAACGTCGAATTGTTCGGTCGTGAAACACCTGTTGAAATCAGCTTTGCTGATATTAAGAAAATCTAAGTTGTTTGTTCATAGGATTTCCTATATATTATAGATGTTCTTGAACAGTGGGAGCCGAAGAGGTTTCGGCGCCGAACCACATTTTATTAGGAGGTAGCCAAAATGGCAAAGAAAGTTTCAGGTTATATCAAGTTACAGATTCCTGCCGGCAAAGCAACACCGGCACCCCCTGTTGGTCCCGCTTTAGGCCAGCATGGTGTTAACATCGTTGAATTCACAAAGCAGTTCAACGCAAGAACAGCAGATAAGGGTGATGTAATCATTCCTGTTGTTATCACAGTTTACGCAGACAAGAGTTTCAGTTTTATTACAAAGACTCCTCCCGCTGCAGTATTATTAAAGAAGGCTTGTAATTTAAAGAGCGCTTCCGCAAGACCTAACAAGGATAAGGTTGCTACAATTTCCAAGGCTAAGATCAGAGAAATCGCAGAGACCAAGATGGAAGACTTAAATGCAGCAAGCATTGAAGCAGCTATGAGCATGATCGCAGGTACAGCCCGTTCAATGGGTATCGTAGTAGAAGATTAATGGAGTAAGTGGGAGCATTAATTGCATTGACCACAAGGAGGTAATTTAAATGAAACACGGAAAAAAATACAATGAAGCTGCAAAGCAGGTTGACAGAGCAACTCTCTACGATCCCGCTGAAGCAGTTGCACTCGTAAAGAAAACAGCAACAGCTAAGTTCGACGAAACAGTTGAACTTCATATCAGAACAGGTTGTGACGGACGTCATGCAGAAGAGCAGATCCGTGGCGCTGTAGTTCTTCCTCACGGAACAGGTAAGACAGTTAGAGTACTTGTTTTCGCTAAGGGTGACAAGGTAAACGAAGCTGAAGCAGCAGGCGCAGATTTCGTAGGCGGCGATGAACTCATTCCCAAGATTCAGAATGAAGGATGGCTTGACTTCGATGTTGTAGTTGCAACTCCCGACATGATGGGTGTTGTTGGTCGTCTCGGTAAGGTACTCGGACCTAAAGGTCTCATGCCCAACCCTAAGGCCGGCACAGTTACAATGGATGTAACAAAGGCAATCAACGATATCAAAGCAGGTAAGATTGAGTACAGACTCGACAAATCCAACATCGTTCACTGCCCCATCGGTAAGGTATCTTTCAGCGAGGAACAGCTCGTTGAGAACCTCAAGGCTATCATGGATGCAATCGTTAAGGCTAAACCCGCTTCACTTAAGGGTACATACTTAAAGAGCATTACAATTTCTTCAACCATGGGCCCCGGTGTCAAGGTTAGTACACTTAAATATCTGTAAGATAAAACCAGAGCGCTTCGAAAGAAGCGCTCTTTTTACAAATTTATTCTTGACATTTAATATTCATAATGTTAAATTAGAAAAGGTCGCCAGACCATGCCGAAGACAGTAGGTGTCGAAAGACGTAAGTGTAATCGCCTACCGAGGAGAAAAGTTTTGGATTAAATTTTGCTCTCTCGCTTTGTCGGCGGGAGATTTTTTATTCAATAAACTCTTTCGGCAATCAAATAAAAGAAGGAGGAAAAAAGAAAATGGCAAAGATTGAATTAAAGAAACCCATTATCGAAGAGATTCAATCAAGCATCAAAGATGCAAAGTCAGTTGTTGTAGTTGACTACCGCGGACTTACCGTTGAGCAGGATACAAGACTTCGTAAGACACTTCGTGAGAACAACATTACTTACAAAGTATACAAGAACACAATGATCAACTTTGCAATTCAGGGAACAGAGTTCGAAGGCCTTGCTCCTTATCTTGAAGGACCTACAGCTATCGCAATCTCTACTGAAGATGCTACTGCACCTGCAAGAGCTATCTGCAAATTCGCAAAAGAGGCTCCCAAGCTTGAAGTTAAAGCAGGTATCGTAGAAGGAACAGCTTATGATGCAAAGGGCATCGCTCAGATTGCAAGCGTACCTTCAAAAGAAGAACTTCTCGCAAAGCTGCTCGGCAGCATGAAGTCACCCATTTCAAATCTTGCTCGCGTACTCAATCAGATCGCAGAGCAGCAGCAGGGTGCATAATTAACTGTAAATTAGTATTTATTTATCAATATGGAGGAAAATTAAAATGGCTAAATTAACAACAGAAGAATTTATCGCTGCTATTAAAGAGCTCAGCGTACTTGAATTAAACGATCTTGTAAAGGCATGTGAGGAAGAATTCGGCGTATCTGCAGCAGCAGGCGTTGTAGTTGCAGCAGCAGGTGCTGGTGATGCAGGCGCAGCAGCAGAAGAGAAGACTGAGTTCGATGTAGAACTTACAGATGTAGGACCTAACAAGGTTAAGGTTATCAAAGTAGTTCGTGAAGCTACAGGCTTAGGTCTTAAGGAAGCTAAGGATCTCGTAGATGCAGCTCCTAAGATGGTTAAGGAAGGCGCTTCTAAGGAAGAAGCTGACGACATCAAGGCTAAACTTGAAGCTGAAGGCGCTAAGGTTACTTTAAAGTAATTAAAAATCTTTAGAAAAAATATTCAAAACAACCGGAAAAAGTATTTGACTTCCGGTTGTTTTTTTGTTATGATGGAAAATGCGCTAATGTGGGAGATGTGGCCCATTTGACTTTTTATTGCCTAAAAAAAGGGTCAAAAAAAGCCTGAAATTCTCCAAAAAATTAGTGAATATATAGAGATTGGAGCAGAATGTCAATGGAAAAGAAAAGAATTCGTCCGGTGTACAACGGTAACAGCTTACGAATCAGCTATTCAAGACAGGAAGAAGTGCTCGAAATTCCCGACCTTATCGAAGTTCAGAAGAAATCATACGAATGGTTTCTTAAAGAAGGTCTGAAGGAAGCTTTCGCAGACATTTGTCCCATCACCAACTTTGGTGGCGACATGCGCCTTGATTTTGTTGATTTCACTCTTGCCGAGGATGAGGCAAAGCATACAATCGAAGAGTGCAAGGAAAGAGACCTTACCTATGAAGCACCCTTGAGAGTAAAGGCCCGTCTGTACGTTCCGGAGAAAGACAAGAACGGCAACAAGACAGGTCAGTTTGAGATTAAGGAATCCGACATTTTTATGGGGAATTTCCCTCTCATGACAGAAACCGGTACCTTCGTAATCAATGGTGCCGAGCGTGTAATCGTCTCACAGCTCGTTCGTTCCCCGGGCATTTACTATGATTATACACATGATAAATTAGGAAAGAAGCTCTTTGCATCCACAGTTATTCCTAACCGTGGTGCATGGCTTGAATATGAAACAGACTCTAACGATATCGCAAGCGTTCATGTAGACAGAAATAAAAAGATGCCTATGACCGCTTTTATTCGTGCGCTCGGAATCAGCAGCGACGAAGATATCATCTCTGTTTTCGGTGACGATCCCAAGATCCTTGCCACTATCGCAAAAGACCCTTCCAAGAACTATCAGGAAGGCCTTAGAGAACTCTATGCTAGACTTCGCCCCGGCGAGCCTTTCAGCGTAGAAAACGCAGAGAACTTCATGAACTCCATGTTCTTTGATCCCAGACGTTACGACCTCGCAAAGGTTGGACGTTATACATATAATAAGAAACTCAACTTCAACAAGAGAATCGTAGGCCATGTTTTAGCTGAAGATGTTGTAAGTGAGTTTACAGGTGACGTACTTGCAAAGGCAGGCGATGTTGTAGATAAGGAAACTGCTACAAAGATTCAGAACGCCGCTGTTCCTTCTGTTCTTATTCAGACAGAAGAAAGAAACGTAAAAGTACTCTCCAACATGATGGTTGATATTTCCGAGTGGGTTGACTGTGATAAGGAAGAGCTTGGTATTACCGAACTCGTTTACTTCCCCGTTCTTCAGACAATCCTCGGCGAATATGCAGAGAGACCCGAAGAGCTCGGCGATGCAATCAAGAATAACATCTCCGATCTTATTCCCAAGCACATTACCAAGGAAGATATCCTTGCCAGCATTAACTACTGCTTACATCTTGAGTACGGTATCGGTAATAAGGATGATATCGACCACTTAGGAAACAGACGTATCCGTGCTGTCGGAGAACTTCTCCAGAACCAGTACAGAATCGGTCTTTCAAGAATGGAAAGAGTTGTTCGTGAAAGAATGACCACTCATGATGCAGATGATGTTTCGGCTTCAAGCCTTGTAAACATCAAGCCCGTACAGGCAGCTATGAAGGAATTCGTAGGTTCATCACAGCTTTCACAGTTCATGGACCAGAATAACCCTCTCGGCGAACTTACACATAAGAGACGTCTTTCAGCATTAGGACCCGGTGGTCTTTCAAGAGACCGTGCCGGATTCGAAGTTCGAGACGTTCACTATACACACTACGGAAGAATGTGTCCTATCGAGACACCCGAAGGTCCTAACATCGGTCTTATCAACTCACTTGCTTCTTATGCAAGAATCAATGAGTACGGATTTATCGAGGCTCCTTACAGAAAGATTGACAAAACAGATCCCGAGAATCCCAGAGTTACCGACGAAGTTGTTTACATGGCAGCTGACGAAGAAGATAACTATCATGTAGCACAGGCTAACGAAAAGCTCGATGAAGAAGGCCACTTCGTAAGAAAGATGGTTACCGGTCGTTTCAAAGAAGAAACACATGAATATCCCAAGGCTATGTTCGATTACATGGACGTATCTCCTAAGATGGTATTCTCGGTAGCTACAGCTTTAATTCCTTTCCTTGAGAACGACGATGCTAACCGTGCCCTCATGGGTTCGAACATGCAGCGTCAGGCAGTTCCCCTTCTCTTTACCGAGGCACCCGTTGTTGGTACAGGTATGGAAGCAAAGGCTGCTGTTGACTCAGGCGTATGTAAGGTGGCTAAGAAAGCCGGTACAATCGATTATGTTTCATCCGAACTTATCAAGATGACATATGATGACGGCACAAAAGAAGATATCAAGCTTTCCAAGTTCGCAAGAAGTAACCAGAGCAACTGTTACAACCAGAAGCCTATCGTATTCCAGGGCGACCATGTTGAAGCAGGCCAGGTTATCGCTGACGGTCCTTCAACCGCTAACGGCGAATTAGGTTTAGGTAAGAACCCTCTCATCGGTTTCATGACATGGGAAGGTTACAACTACGAGGATGCTGTACTTCTTTCAGAAAGACTCGTAAAAGAAGATGTTTATACATCTGTACATATTGAAGAATATGAAACAGAAGCAAGAGATACAAAGCTCGGACCCGAAGAAATCACAAGAGATCTTCCCGGTGTCGGCGAAGATGCACGTAAAGACCTTGACGAAAACGGCATCATCCGTATCGGTGCAGAGGTTCGTGCGGGCGATATCCTTGTAGGTAAAGTTACTCCTAAGGGAGAAACAGAATTAACACCCGAAGAGAGACTTTTAAGAGCAATCTTCGGTGAGAAGGCAAGAGAAGTAAGAGACACATCTCTTAAGGTACCTCACGGCGAATATGGTGTTGTAGTTGATGCCAAAGTATTCTCACGTGCTCAGGGTGATTCGGAACTTTCACCCGGAGTTAACCAGAAGGTCAGAATTTACATCGCACAGAAGAGAAAGATTTCTGTAGGTGATAAGATGGCTGGCCGTCACGGTAACAAGGGTGTTGTTTCAAGAGTTCTTCCCGTAGAAGATATGCCTTATCTTCCTAACGGACGTCCTCTTGATATCGTGCTTAACCCTCTTGGCGTTCCTTCCCGTATGAATATCGGTCAGGTACTTGAAATCCACCTTTCACTTGCTGCAAAGGCTCTCGGATTTAACATTGCAACCCCCGTATTCGACGGCGCAAACGAAAACGACATCATGGATACCCTTGACATGGCTAACGACTATGTAAACGGTATATGGGAAGATTTTGAAAAGAAATATAAAGACGTTCTTCTTCCTGAAATTCTCGAGTATCTGTATGAAAACAGAGACCACAGAGAACTCTGGAAAGGCGTTCCTATTTCAAGAGACGGTAAAGTAAGACTTCGTGACGGTCGTACCGGCGAATACTTCGACGGACCCGTTACCATCGGACACATGCATTATCTTAAGCTCCATCACCTTGTTGATGATAAGATCCATGCACGTTCGACAGGACCGTACTCACTCGTAACTCAGCAGCCTCTCGGCGGTAAAGCTCAGTTCGGTGGACAGCGTTTCGGTGAAATGGAAGTTTGGGCACTTGAAGCATACGGTGCATCCTATACACTTCAGGAAATCCTTACTGTTAAGTCCGATGACGTTGTAGGTCGTGTAAAGACATACGAGGCAATTATCAAGGGCGAGAACATTCCTACACCCGGTATACCTGAATCATTCAAGGTATTACTTAAGGAACTTCAGTCACTTTGTCTTGATGTTAAGGTGCTTGACGAAGACGGCAACGAAGTTGTACTTCTTGAAAACACTGAAGTTACTACTAATACTTACCGTGCAGAAATGGGCGACGATTCAGACACCGCAGATTATGAAGGTATGAAACTTACCGAGATGGGCTTCACGGAGCACACAATCGGTGAAGAAGACAACGATGACAGATTCGATGACGATTACTCAGAAGAGTACGTTTACGAAGAGGATTCGGTAAATGATTTTGCAGGTGACGAAGAATAGTTGAACATTTAACACATTATTTTAAAAAGGAGAGCCAGGAAATGTCTGATATAAAAAGAGATGGATATGAACCGATAACATTTGATTCAATCAAAATCGGTTTGGCATCACCGGAGAAAATTCTTGAATGGTCCAGAGGCGAAGTTGAAAAGCCCGAGACCATCAACTACAGAACATTAAAGCCCGAAAAAGAAGGCTTATTCTGTGAAAAGATTTTCGGACCGAGCAAAGACTGGGAATGTCATTGCGGTAAATATAAAAAGATTCGTTACAAAGGCGTTGTCTGCGACCGTTGTGGCGTAGAAGTTACAAAGGCCAGCGTTCGTAGAGAGAGAATGGGACATATCAAACTGTCCGCTCCCGTTTCGCACATCTGGTATTTTAAGGGCATTCCTTCAAGAATGGGTCTCATTCTTGATTTAAGCCCCAAGGCACTTGAAAAGATTCTTTACTTCGTGTCTTATGTAGTACTTGATCCCGGCGAATCACAGCTTGAGTTCAAGCAGGTTCTTTCAGAGAAAGAGTACCAGACAGCCAGAGAACAGTACGGCGATACTTTCCGCGTAGGAATGGGTGCCGAGGCAGTTAAGGAACTTCTTATGGGCGTAGATCTTGAAGAAGAGTACGTAGCTATTAAAGAAGAACTTGATTCCGAAGGCGCAAAGGGTCAGAAGAAATCCAAACTCATGAAGAGACTCGAGGCTATCGAGGCATTCCGTGAGTCAGGCAACAAGCCCGAATGGATGATTCTTGATGTTATTCCTGTTATCCCGCCCGATATTCGTCCTATGGTACAGCTTGACGGCGGACGTTTCGCAACCAGCGACTTAAACGATTTATACAGAAGAATTATCAACAGAAACAACAGACTTGCAAAGCTTCTTACACTCGGTGCACCCGATATCATCGTTCGTAACGAGAAGAGAATGCTTCAGGAAGCTGTTGACGCACTTATAGATAACGGCAGAAGAGGAAGACCTGTTACCGGACCTTCAAACAGAGCACTTAAGTCACTTTCCGACATGCTCAAAGGTAAATCCGGACGTTTCCGTCAGAACCTTCTCGGTAAGCGTGTTGACTACTCAGGACGTTCCGTTATCGTTGTAGGACCCGAACTTAAGATTTATCAGTGCGGTCTTCCTAAAGAAATGGCTATCGAACTCTTCAAGCCTTTCGTTATGAAAGAACTTGTCGGCAGAGGACTTAGCCCTAACATCAAACATGCAAAGAAAATGGTTGAAAGACTCGATGTAAGAGTATGGGACGTTCTTGAAGACGTTATCTGCGAGCATCCTGTTATGTTAAACCGTGCTCCGACACTTCACAGACTCGGTATTCAGGCATTTGAGCCGATTCTCGTAGAAGGTAAGGCTATTAAGCTTCATCCCCTCGTATGTACAGCGTTCAACGCTGACTTCGACGGTGACCAGATGGCTGTTCACCTTCCTTTAAGTGTGGAAGCTCAGGCAGAATGTCGTTTCTTACTTCTTTCACCCAATAACCTTCTTAAACCTTCAGACGGTGCACCCGTTGCCGTTCCTTCACAGGATATGGTTCTCGGTATCTACTACCTTACACAGGAGAGACCCGGCTCAAGAGGAGAAGGCAAATACTTCAAGAGTGTTAACGAAGCAATCCTTGCTTACGAAAACGGTATCATTACTCTTCATGCAAAGATCAAAGTCAGAATCGAAAAGAAGATGGCTGAAGATGAGGTTGTTACAGGAGTAGTTGAAACTACACTCGGAAGACTTTTATTCAACGAAATCCTTCCTCAGGACTTAGGTTATGTTGACAGAAGCAACCCTGAAAATGCGGTTCTTCCCGAAATCGACTTCCTTGTAGGAAAGAAGCAGTTAAAGCAGATCCTTGAAAAAGTTATTAATACACACGGAGCTACAAAGACAGCCGAAGTACTTGACCTCGTAAAAGCAATAGGTTACAAGTACTCAACACGTGCAGCACTTACCGTATCAATTTCTGATATGGTAGTTCCCGAAAAGAAGAAAGAACTTCTTGAGGAAGCACAGGAGAAGGTAGACGTACTCCAGATGAAGTATCGTCGTGGTCAGTGTACAGATGAAGAAAGATACAAAGGCGTATGTAAGGTTTGGGAAGATATCGATGCCAGACTTACAAAAGAACTTATGAACGGTCTTGATCAGTACAACAACATCAAGATGATGGCTGACTCAGGTGCCCGTGGTAGTGAACAGCAGATGAAACAGCTTGCCGGCATGCGTGGACTTATGGCTGATACAACAGGTCGTACAATCGAACTTCCCATCAAGTCCAACTTCCGTGAAGGTCTTGACGTACTCGAGTACTTCATGTCCGCTCACGGTGCTCGTAAAGGTCTTTCCGATACGGCTCTTCGTACAGCCGACTCCGGTTACCTTACACGTCGAATGGTTGACGTTTGTCAGGAACTCATTATCAGAGAAGTTGACTGCTGCGAAGGAAAAGATTTCATTCCCGGCAGAACAGTTTCCGCATTCGTTGACGGTAAGAAGACAATCGAAAGCCTTCAGGACAGAATCAAAGGAAGATTCTCCTGCGAAGACATTTATGATAAAGACGGTAACATTATCGTAAAAGCAAACCACATGATTACACCGAGCCGTGCAGAGAAGATCTGTAAGATCGGCGTAAACAAGGATGGAAATCCCGTTGAGGAAGTTAAGATCAGAAGCATCTTAACATGTAAGTCCAAGAACGGTATCTGTGCTAAGTGCTACGGTGCAAACATGGCAACCGGTGAAGCAGTTCAGGTTGGTGAAGCAGTTGGTATCATCGCTGCTCAGTCAATCGGTGAACCCGGTACACAGCTTACCATGCGTACATTCCACACCGGTGGTGTTGCAGGTAACGATATTACTCAGGGTCTTCCCAGAGTTGAAGAGCTTTTCGAAGCAAGAAAACCTAAGGGACTTGCAATCATCTCTGAGTTCGGCGGTACAGTATCAATTACTGAAACCAACAACAAGAGAGAAATCGTTGTTGCAAACGACGAGCAGTCCAAGACATATCTCATTCCTTACGGTTCAAGAATCAAAGTTCAGGAAGGCGACGTTATCGAAGCCGGCGACGAACTTACCGAAGGTAGTGTAAATCCTCACGATTTACTTGAGATCAAGAAGATAGATGCGGTTGAGAATTACCTTATCTGCGAAGTACAGAAGGTTTACGGTCTCCAGGGTGTTGATCTTTCCGATAAGCACATCGAGGTTATCGTTCGCCAGATGTTAAAGAAGCAGAGAGTAGAGAGCGCCGGTGATACAGAATTACTTCCCGGCAGCCTTGTAGACAGACTTGACCTTGAAGATATCAACAACGAGCTTCTTGCAAACAATCCCGATGCGGAACCTGCAGTAGCAAGCGATATCATCCTTGGTATTACAAAGGCAGCTCTTGCAACCAACTCATTCTTATCAGCAGCTTCCTTCCAGGAGACCACAAAGGTTCTTACCGATGCAGCTATTAAGGGCAAGGTTGATCCTCTTATCGGTCTTAAAGAAAATGTTATCATCGGTAAACTTATTCCTGCAGGTACAGGTATGAAGAGATACCGTGATGTAGAACTTGATGTTCCCAATCTTTACAGAAGAACAATCGAGAACTACAACGAAGAAATCATCGAAGATAACGAAGAAGCAGAGACCATCGATACAGATGAAGAATAATCTTTAATAAGAAAACGGCGAACATGAAGTTCGCCGTTTTCAATATTTAATACAATATAGTGTGGAGTGCTTCTTTTATGAGCACATTTAAGAAAAAATCAATTGACATTGACAGTTCACATTAGTATAATAATAAGGCGCGCTTTTTGTGCGTCTTTTATACTGCGCAAAAAAATCGCGTAAAATAAGATAAGGAGGAAAATCTAATGCCGACAATTAATCAGTTAGTACGTAAGGGAAGAAAGACATCCGAAAAGAAGTCTAAGGCACCTGCTTTGCAGTCAAGCTTTAACTCTTTACACAAAAAGGCTGTCGAAGCACCTTCTCCTCAGAAGAGAGGCGTATGTACCGCTGTTAAGACTGCAACACCTAAGAAGCCTAACTCAGCTCTTCGTAAGATCGCCAGAGTTCGTCTTTCAAATGGTATTGAAGTAACCAGCTACATTCCCGGTGAAGGCCACAACCTTCAGGAACACAGCGTAGTATTGATCCGTGGCGGTAGAGTAAAGGACCTTCCCGGTACCAGATACCACATTATCCGTGGTACACTTGATACCGCAGGTGTTGCTAACCGCAAGCAGGCTCGTTCAAAATACGGCGCTAAGAGACCTAAAGCAGGTAAGTAATTTTTAGGTTTGTACCACAAACAGAACTAATTTAAGTGTTGGGATTCAGATTTTGGCTTAGTGCTATAGATTGAACACAGCACGAACACATTAGAGGACACATGTGAGTACCGAAGATTTAATTTCCGCAAATTAGCCGAACTATTCGGATGAGCGGAGAAGAAAGAGCATATTGCTCTAGATTCCATTAATAATTAAGGAGGGAAGAATCGTGCCACGTAAAGGACATATTCAGAAAAGAGATGTATTGGCAGATCCCTTATACAATGACAAGGTAGTTACCAAGCTTATCAATAACATTATGTTAGACGGTAAGAAGGGCGTAGCTCAGAAGATTGTATACGGTGCATTTGCTCAGGTAGAAGAAAAAGCCGGTAAACCTGCCCTTGAAGTATTCCAGGAAGCTATGAACAACATCATGCCCATGCTGGAAGTTAAGGCTCGTCGTATCGGTGGTGCCACATATCAGGTACCTATCGAGGTTCGCCCTGACAGACGTCAGGCACTCGGTTTACGTTGGCTTACCACATACGCTAGAAAGCGTGGTGAGAAGACAATGGAAGACAGATTAGCTAACGAAATTTTAGATGCTGCAAACAATACCGGTGCAGCCGTAAAGAAGAAAGAAGATGTGCATAAGATGGCTGAGTCTAACAAGGCTTTCGCACACTATCGCTTCTAGTAACAGGAGGAAAAGACATTGGCTGGAAGAGAATATCCGCTTGAGCGGACCAGAAATATCGGTATCATGGCTCATATCGATGCAGGTAAAACTACAACGACAGAGCGTATCCTTTACTATACCGGTATTAACCATAAAATTGGTGAGACTCATGACGGTACTGCTACCATGGACTGGATGGAGCAGGAACAGGAAAGAGGTATTACCATTACTTCTGCGGCTACAACTTGCCACTGGACACTTCAGGATCACTGCAAGCCCAAGGCAGGCGCTTTAGAGCATCGTATTAACATTATTGACACACCGGGTCACGTTGACTTTACTGTAGAAGTAGAGCGTTCACTTCGTGTACTTGACGGTGCAGTCGGTGTATTTTGTGCAAAGGGCGGCGTTGAGCCCCAGTCTGAAAACGTTTGGAGACAGGCTGATACATACAACGTTCCCAGAATGGCATTCATCAATAAGATGGATATCTTAGGCGCAAACTTCTATGCAGCTGTAGATCAGATTAAGAATCGTCTCGGTAAGAATGCTATCGTTATTCAGCTTCCTATCGGTAAAGAAGACGAATTTAAGGGAATCATTGACTTATTTGAAATGCAGGCTTACATCTACAATGATGATAAGGGCGAAGACATTTCTATCGTTGACATTCCCGAAGATATGAAGGATGAAGCAGAAATTTATCATTCAGACCTTATCGAAAAGTGCGTAGAGCTTGATGAGGACCTTATGATGGAGTGGATGGACGATCCCGATTCCATTACCGTAGATCAGCTCAAGGCAGCTTTGAGAAAAGGTACATGCGAATGTACAGCAGTTCCCGTTTGCTGTGGTACAGCTTACAGAAACAAAGGTGTACAGAAGCTTCTTGATGCAGTTATCGAATACATGCCTTCACCCCTTGACATCCCTTCAATTAAGGGTGTTGACCTTGAAGGAAATGAAACTGAGAGACATTCTTCAGACGAAGAGCCTTTCTCAGCACTTGCATTCAAGATTATGGCCGATCCTTTCGTAGGAAAGCTTGCATTCTTCAGAGTATACTCAGGAACAATGAACTCCGGTTCATACGTTCTTAATGCTTCAAAGAATAAGAAAGAGCGTGTCGGACGTATCTTACAGATGCACGCTAACAAGAGAGCGGAACTCGAAAAGGTTTACTCGGGTGATATCGCTGCAGCAGTAGGATTTAAGTTCACCAGTACAGGTGATACAATCTGTGACGAGCAGCATCCCGTAATCCTTGAGAGTATGGAATTCCCTGAGCCCGTTATTGAGCTTGCTATCGAGCCCAAGACAAAGGCAGGTCAGGGCAAACTTGGTGAAGCTTTGGCTAAACTTGCTGAAGAAGATCCTACATTCCGTGCTCATACAGATCAGGAAACTGGTCAGACAATTATCGCAGGTATGGGTGAACTTCACCTTGAAATCATCGTTGACAGACTTCTTCGTGAATTCAAGGTTGAGGCTAACGTAGGTGCTCCTCAGGTTGCTTACAAAGAGGCATTTACAAAGGCTGTTGAAGTTGATTCCAAATACGCTAAGCAGTCCGGTGGTCGTGGACAGTATGGTCATTGTAAAGTTAAATTCGAGCCCCTTGACGCTAACGGCGACAAGTTCGAATTTGATCCTAAGGCTAACGTTCTTATCAACGAGCCTCCTACACTGCTCTTTGAATCTACCGTTGTCGGTGGTGCTATTCCTAAGGAATACATCCCTGCAGTCGGCGAAGGTATCAAGGAAGCAGCACTTTCCGGTATCCTTGGCGGATTCCCTGTACTTGGTATTCATGCTAACGTATATGATGGTTCATACCATGAAGTCGACTCTTCAGAAATGGCATTCCACATCGCAGGTTCTATGGCGTTTAAGGATGCTATGAAGAAAGCAGATCCCGTACTTCTCGAGCCCATCATGAAGGTTGAAGTTACAATGCCTGAAGAGTACATGGGTGATGTAATCGGCGATATCAACTCCCGTCGTGGCCGTATCGAAGGTATGGACGACGTCGGAGGCGGAAAGATTGTCAGAGGTTATGTACCTCTTGCCGAGATGTTCGGTTATGCTACAGACCTTCGTTCCAGAACACAGGGCCGTGGTAACTACTCAATGTTCTTTGAGAAGTATGAACCCGTTCCCAAGAGTGTTCAGGCAAAGGTTCTTGAAGGCAAAAGCGTGAACTAATAAGGGCATTTTCGGGCTATAAAATATACTTGAAAATGTTGTAACAATTTAATATAATTAAGGATAACGGCGGTTCGGTCAAATTAGCTGGCCGTTATCCGAAAATTAAAGATAATTTTTGAAAAATTTTTAGGAGGAATTTTAGAAATGGCAAAAGCTAAGTTTGAAAGAACAAAACCCCATTGTAACATTGGTACAATCGGTCACGTAGATCATGGTAAAACAACTCTTACAGCAGCTATCACAAAGGTTCTTGCTGAGAGAGTAGCAGGTAACGAAAAGGTAGATTTCGAGAACATCGATAAGGCTCCCGAAGAGAGAGAAAGAGGTATCACTATTTCTACTGCTCACGTTGAGTATCAGACAGAGAAGAGACACTATGCACACGTTGACTGCCCGGGCCATGCTGACTATGTAAAGAACATGATCACAGGTGCTGCTCAGATGGATGGTGCTATCCTCGTTGTAGCTGCTACTGACGGTGTTATGGCTCAGACAAAAGAGCACATCCTTCTTTCCCGTCAGGTAGGTGTTCCTAAAATCGTTGTTTTCCTTAACAAGTGTGATATGGTTGACGATCCTGAACTCATCGAACTCGTTGAGATGGAAGTTACAGATCAGTTAGCTGAGTATGATTTCAATGACTGCCCTATTATCCAGGGTTCAGCTCTTAAGGCTCTTGAAGATCCTTCAAGTGAGTGGGGCGACAAGGTTATGGAACTTATGGATACAGTTGATACATATATTCCTGATCCTCAGAGAGAAACAGATAAGCCTTTCCTTATGCCTGTTGAAGACGTATTTACAATCACAGGTCGTGGTACAGTTGCTACAGGTAGAGTAGAGCGTGGTACACTTCACCTCAACGAGCCGGTTGAAATCGTTGGTATCAAGGAAGAGAACAAGCAGACTGTTGTTACAGGTATTGAAATGTTCCGTAAGATGCTTGACGAAGCTCAGGCTGGTGATAACATCGGTGCACTTCTCCGTGGTATTCAGAGAACTGAAATCGAAAGAGGACAGGTTCTTGCTAAACCCGGTTCAGTTACATGCCACAAGAAATTCACAGCTCAGGTTTACGTATTAACCAAAGATGAAGGTGGACGTCATACTCCTTTCTTCAACAACTACAGACCTCAGTTCTACTTCAGAACAACTGACGTTACCGGTGTATGTAACCTTCCCGCTGGTACAGAAATGTGCATGCCTGGTGATAACGTAGAAATGACAATCGAACTCATCCATCCCATCGCTATGGAGCAGGGTCTTACTTTCGCTATCCGTGAAGGTGGACGTACAGTAGGTTCAGGTAGAGTTGCTACTATCATCGAGTAATTTGCTTCAAACCAAGTAAAATAAAGGCTTTCCGAATTTTTCGGAAAGCCTTATTTGTTTATTTAGAAGCTTATAAAATTGTTATGTGGTACTAATTTGGTACTGTTTATATTAAAAAGGTACCAAAATCTGCCTTATTTGGATCTTTTATTCTTTTCTTCCAACCGAATTTCCTCTTTATAATTTGGATGATTTTTCTTATATTGATCAATTAAATCTATCTTTTTCTTAATCCATCCGGTTATTTCTTTTTCGGATTTTCCGTAAGGATACTCTTCTAAATTATCAGAAATATATTCTTCGATTCGAGCTTCTTCATAAAATTTTATGAGTCTGTTTTTAAGAGACTCTGGACCGTCTATTTTTTCAACATAATCATAGAAAGATCCACCTTCGGAAAGGACTTTCTCGATATCTTTCAATGATTCTTCGTGACTGTCCATTCCTTTCATATATTGTTTCCAACTTCTTCCATAAAGCATCATTTTTAATTGTATTTCTTCTGCCATAGATAATAGTTTTTCTTTATGAAGGATTTTTTCCTGTGATTTGCTTTTTATTGAATTAGCTTTTTCTTTGAATTCCAGATAAAGGTGCAACCAGGCATTATCGTAATTCAAAAGATTGTCTTCTTTTTTAACTGAAAAAGAAACTTGATCTATTGGAACTGCTTTACCGTTTACTTCTACTTGAATATATGCATCTAACTTCTTATTTAAATAAAAGGATTCATCTGATTTATATTCAATGGTTCCATTTGCTAAAAGTAAGAAAAGTTCCTGATAGAAGTCGCCAAGGAAATCATAATTTGTATATTGTTCAGGAATTCCTTCGAAAATGATTCGAGGAAGTTTTAAAGCCGAGCACATTTTATCAATGTGTTCCTTACTGGGCTGTATTTTATTGGTTTCGTATTTCCTTATTGTAACCGGATGGATTCCGGTAATTTCAGCAAACTCATTCGAGGATATTTCAAATAATTCTCTTAGTATCTTAATACGATCTCCAACTGTCATAGTTAAACCTCCGCATATATGGATATATGTACATACTACCATATATGTAGCCAGGTTGCTACAAAATTTTCAAAAAAAGTATTGACTGTAGCGCCGAGGCTACATATAATAAAAATGTAGCGAGAACGCTACAAAAGAAGAAAGGAGGGATAATATGGATAGCAAGAAGATTTATTTGACAGCTTCTGAGGTATCGGAACTTCTCGGTGTATCGATGGGGCATTCGTATAAGCTTATTCAGAAAATGAATAAGGAACTAAAAGACAACGGATTCCTTACCATTGCCGGAAAAATTCCCAGGAAATACTTTGAAGAACGTTATTACGGTTATATTGCCTAGACAGAGATAAAGGAGTTAAGAGATATGCCTGCATATAAGGATAAACATGATGGAAGCTGGGAAAGTTCATTTTATTATACTGATTGGACCGGTAAAACAAAGAGAAAACATAAGCGTGGTTTTTCAACAAAAAAAGAAGCTTTAAATTTCGAAAGTGAATATAAAAGAGTTGCGAAGGCAAATATGGGTATGAAACTCGTTTCCTTTGTGGAGGTATACTTTGCGGATAAAGCGTCTGAACTAAAGGAAAGAACTATGAGAAATAAACGTTATATGGTTCAGACGCACCTTATCCCGTATCTGGGTGATAAACCAATGAATGAGATAACACCTGCAGATATCATACAATGGCAGAATAATATCATTGAGAATAATAATTTTTCGGAAGCATATTTGAGAATGTTACAGAATCAGATAACCGGTATATTTAATCACGCTCAAAAAATATATAGTCTTCAGAATAATCCATGTAAGAAAGTTCATAAGATGGGAAGATCGGATGATCGTAGTATATCATTTTGGACTTATGAAGAATATGTACAGTTTATTGAGACATTCGACAAGGGTTCCATGCATTTTGTAATGTTTGAAATATTATTTTGGACGGGAATTAGAGAAGGAGAGTTGCTGGCTCTTACCATGGATGATTTTGATTTAATTCAGAATCGTATGAAGATAGATAAAACCTATTTTCGTATGCATGGAGAAGATGTTATAACAACACCCAAAACCGTAAACTCAATAAGAACAATTGAACTTCCGGACTTTATTGTTGATGAAGTTAAATCTTACTACAAGGAGTTATATAAACATCCGGGTGACCAAAGGCTGTTTCCGATTGTGGCAGAAGCATTACAACATGTTATGAAAAGACATATTAAAAAAAGCGGAGTTAAACAGATTAGAGTTCACGATTTAAGACATAGCCATTGTGCATATCTGATAAACCATGGAGTTCAACCATTAATAATAAAGGAACGATTAGGACATAAGGATATAAAAGTGACATTAAACACATATGGACATCTTTATCCAAGCGAGCAAAAAAAGATAGCCAATATGCTTAATAATCTAAAAGAATCAGAAAAGAGAAACAATAATGAGTGAAGTTAAAACAGAATTAAAAATGATAAGTATGTCAGAAATTGAATCGCAGCAAATTGAATGGCTGTGGTACCCGTATATTCCCTACGGGAAAATAACAATTATACAAGGAGATCCCGGAGAGGGAAAGACAACTTTGGTGTTGAATCTTGCAGCAAATCTATCCCGAGGTCATTTGTTTGAAGAGGAAAGTATTTATGATCCGAAGATAATTATTTATCAAACGGCAGAGGATGGTTTGGCAGATACAGTAAAGCCCAGACTGGAAAGTGCCGGAGCAAACTGCAATAACATTTTGGTGATAGATGAAAGCGATAAATCTTTATCAATGGTAGATGAAAGAATAGAGGAAGCACTAAAGAACACTAAAGCCAAATTATTAATACTCGATCCGATTCAAGCTTACTTGGGAAGCGGTATGGACATGAATCGAGCAAATGAAGCGAGAGATATGACAAAACGATTAAGTGCATTGGCTGAGAAATATAAATGTGCCATTGTTCTTGTAGGTCATATGAATAAGGCTTCAGGTAATAAAGCGGCGTATAGAGGAATTGGCTCGATAGATTTCTATGCAGTTGCAAGAAGTGTTCTTCTTGTTGGAAGAATTGAAGGAGAATCAAATCTTAGAGCTATGGTTCAGATAAAAAACAACCTGGCTGCATTTGGTCATTCAAAAGCATTTCAACTTTCTGAAGAAGGCTTCAAGTGGATAGGAGATTATTACATAAGTGCCGACGAAGTTCTCGGAGGAATTGCTCCAAAGGTAAACAAATATGAAAGAGCTATAGAACTCTTAAAAGAATTGTCTGACGAAAAGCATATGATACCGAGTAAGGAAATACTTGAAATAGCCAATGAGGAAAAAATCTCTAAAAGAACACTTGAAAATGCCAAACAATCACTTGGTATAAAAGCAAAAAAGATAAATGATATTTGGTATTGGATTTTAAAATAGTGAAGCGAATTAATGAAGCACGCAACAATGCAGGATATAAAGATTTGCACACTTGAAGAATGCAAGGTTGCAAAAGAATAAACTCTTTGCATTGTTGCGGAGTTGAAGAAAGGAAGAAGAATGAAGAATGTACAGATTCCCCAGGAATTGTTTATAAAACTTATAGACTTTCATTTATTTGATGAAATTGAAACAGGTGAAGAAATAAAGAAATGCTTGGAAGAAAAAATGGACAGAATAGTTAAGCATGACATTTATTCTAGGTCGAAAACTGCACCAACTAAAGAGGAAAGAGAAAATGCAAGAAGAGAATATTTGGATCAGGTCGGTATGCATCCGGACTTCAGATGGTGAAAGTTTCCTTTATAAATATTTACGAGCTGGTGACACCGGCTCGTTATAAAAATACGGCAGAAAGAAATTGCCGCGGAGCCGCTTACCGATTATGTGGGCGAAGCACCACAAACATAATCGATAACCCCCTATGGATAATGACACTACGCATCATTATCCGGGGGCTCTCCGAGGGCTCTGCGAGGCTATTCTTGTTGTCATCATGTAATTCATACTCAATCAGAAAGGAGCTTTATGATATCGTATTCATTACACTTATCCAACAAGAAGCATGCTCTTACCTCCACAAAAAAGGTGTCGGGTGCGAGCAAGCATAATCTCCGCCAATACGAAAGTGAAGAATATTGTCGTGACAATATTTATGTGATAGTAGGCGGAGATAACATTCTTGATGATTTGAAAAAAGCATATCATCAAGAATTTGACGATTGCCTTGCTGAATACAACAAAGGCAAACGTACGGACCGGCAAATAGATGATTATTTAAAATACGTTTCAGAGAATGCAAAGAATGATGTGGCAGCGGAGTTAATTATTCAGCTTGGGGATGCAGAATTCTGGAACGATAAAACATTGGAAACAAAGAAAAAGATGATTCCAATTTTCGAAGATCAGATAAAACATCTCGAAGAATTGGTTCCGGATTTTCGGGTAATATCTGCTGTGGTTCATCTTGATGAACACTCTCCACACATTCATGTTATCGGATTACCGATAGGGACCGGTTATAAGAGAGGACTGCAAAAACAGGTTGCAAAGACACGAGTGTTCACGCAAGAATCGTTAACTGAACTTCAAGATAAAATGCATCAGTATGCAGAGGAACAAATGAATGACCATCCGGAGATTTTCGAAGGAGAAGATCTTAAAGAAATAGAAAAGGGCAGAAATAATGATTGGTCAAAGGAATACTTTGTTAGGAAAAAAGCAGAGACCCTGGCGATTATGGATATGCAATTATCCGATATGTCGATTGAAGCAAAAGCGAAAGAAGAAACTATAAAAGAACTTGATGAACAGGTTGAAGAGAAAGTACAAAACCTTGTTCAAAATGAAGCACAAAAAGAGTTTATGCGATATGCATTTCTTGAAAATCCTAAGACCTCTTTAGGAAAACTTGTATCCGAGACCTGGAAGAAATTCAAAAAGTGGTGGGATGAACATCGACGGGAAGAGGTTGAAGTCAAAGCGAGAGAAAGTGTTCTTGGAAAACTTGCCAAGTTCAAGAGCCAGATTGTGGAAGAAAAAAACGAAAGACAATCCCGAGGTAAGCGGAGGGATGGTTATTCCTTATAGTTGAATGAACGGGAGCGTGTCACCCTCCCGTTTGCATAATAAAAAGGTTTGTATTGGGTTCTTTTTTATGTGGTATAATTCAATTAACAATATAGGATAATTTTATATATACTTTTATATGCAAATAGAATATAACAGTTATTTTTTTTGTATTTGTTATTTTCTAGCGGGAACTATATATGGTAATATAATAAATAGAAAAAAGCATATAAATTCGTTTTTTAAGCGTTTTATTATTTAGGAAAATCGCAATATTTCTAAACAGATTAACTTCCAGGAAAAGTGATTAAGAGAATACGGAAATAGGTTTTTGGGAAAAGGAACTATCAGGCGGCTGAGTTTGGTTGAACGATGCACCAGTTTTGGAGTATCATTCAGGTTAAAAGAATTCATCTATGAAGGAAAAGAATTATGGAGGAAAAAAATAAGACTAAAACTCGGGTTTTAATTATTGTTATTGTTTTAATTCTTATTTTTGTTTTGTTTCTTTTAGGAGTGTTTTCCTTATGGGGAATAATTCATAGTAGAAATAAAATGAATGCGATTTCAATGTATTCGGAATGGTATGAATATGTCAGTCCTGCATTTGAAAATGTTGAAATCATAAGATGTCAGAAGAACGGCAATACTGTAAAGGTGGAATATAGAAATACTGCAAAAGGTAATTTTGACAGCGAACTATATATAAAATTGTCAAATGAGTTTATTAACAATAATCCGAATTACTTTCCTATTAATCTGGGTATAGAGATTATGGAAGCAGACCCACATCCTATAAAGACTTTTCTATCTAAACTTAGCAGATTGAAACATATTTTTTGATTCTTTGAGAGGATTTAAATGCCTAATTACAGAAAAACAAAATTAGCTTGCTATCTTGGTTTTATAACCCAGGCGATAGCGGCGAATTTTCCGTTTATATGTTTTGTATTACTATTTTCTTAATATTTTACTGAGAATATATAATTATTTGAAATTTCAGTATTTCTAAATAGATATATCGCAAATATGAAAAAGATTAATGTTATTATAATTTTCTTATACTTTATAGTTTGCACTGGATGTACACATCAAGCGCCTAGTGATTATGTGCCAATCGAAGAATATACCAATAAATTAGATTCTACGGAAAATGAAGAAAAGGTTTTAGCGAAATATAAAGAAGCGACAGGATGTGTAGATGAAGTTTACAAATTATTTGATATAGGTAGGGATTATCCTATTTTTATCATTGGAAGAGAGAAATACTATATTTATGGAATTGATAACTCAGGTGAAGTATTCGAGATAGATTCGCTTCAAAGATTTACCATTCCTGTAGAATATTGCTTGATTGAAGATAAGCCTATAATTATAAAACGTATGTTTTATAAAGATGGAAGTATAGATGAATTTTGTTACGAAATTAATGAAGACTTATCTATGACTGAAAAGTATCAGGTTTGCTATTATTATTTAAGAAATTCCGATGCTGAAATAATAACGGATGATGTTGGAAATAAAAAACTTGAGAAAAAACTTTATCTACATGGATTTAAGCAAGAATGGGATCCGCTTAACTACAAAGAATATATAACCATTGACGATTCCATAACATATCTAAATAACCTGTTAGGGGATGAAATAGACCAAAATTCATTAAATGAAATATGTAATCGGGCTGTGTTTATTGATCAAAAGGATAGTTTATATGATACTTACTTAGTTGATGGTATCCTTTATGCAGATAAAGATAATGAACTATACCTTATCGGTGAAACTGAAGATAACGAACAACGCGTAGTAGTTAATTATAAAGAAAAAAGTTGTATCATAAATCATTATTTTATAAATAACTATGGAGAATTGCCAGATGCATATTTAAAAGATGCCGATAACGATGGTGAGAATGAGATTATAGTGTCGTTTCGAAAGTATTCTGGCAATATTAGAGCCTTTTCTTTTTATGTATGCGATGATGAAAATGGACTCTTTGAAGCAATTCCGTTAGATGATTTAGAAAATCGTGTAAACGAGAAGATTAAGTATGATTACGATGAAGATGATGATTCAATAACTTTTTCAATTGGTTCAAAAGAAAAAGTTACTGTATCAATGCCGGACTATATAAAGGAATACCCATTTACAGGCAAAATATTATATACAGAATGGTATTCATTTGATGTTGGAAATATGACAATGACGGTAACACCTCATATATGTTTAGAGAATTCATTACCATATACTCCAATTGATATAGTATTTAATATCGAGTATAAAGAAGGGGAAATAAGTATATTTCCTGATCGTTTTGAATATATACAACAATAATAGCATTGGAAAATTTCAGTCTAAATAAATAACATGATGGAAGAATTATCAAATACAGAAAAAAGACTGCAAAGTACTGAAGAAGAAATGATGTTGTTGAAGAAAGTCATTGATGATTGTTCTTAATTTCTATTTTATTATGGGGGTTTATGGAACTTAAGATTGCTGAATATAAAAGATTTGAAGATATAAAACATGTAAGAGAAGATGGATCAGAGTTTTGGTATGCGAGAGAACTTGCTCCAGCTCTGGAGTATTCAAAATGGGAAAATTTCTCAAAGGTTATCGGCAGAGCGATGATAGCATGTGAAAACAGTGGACACAGTGTTTCTGACGATTTTCCTGAGGTCAGGAAAATCGTTGAAGCCGGTGTGACCTCAAAACCTAAATTGGATTATGAATTAACAAGATATGCTTGTTACCTTATAGTTCAAAACGGGGATCCTAGAAAAGAAGTTATTGCACTTGGACAGACGTATTTCGCTATTCAGACATATAGACAAGAAGTTGCAGAGCACTTCAACCAATTGGATGAGGACAGAAGACGTTTAGTAGTTAGAGGCGATATCAAGCAATGGAATCAATTGTTGGCAGAAACAGCACATGATGCAGGTGTTATTTCAAATGAAGAATTTGCCATTTTTCAGAATGCTGGATATATGGGATTATATGGCGGACTAGATGTGGAAGATATTCATGCGAGAAAGGAGCTTGAGGTTGGACAAAAGATTCTCGACTACATGGGTAGTACGGAATTGATTGCAAATTTGTTCAGAATATCCCAAACGGAAGAGAAGATTCGAAAAGATAATATAAAAGGCGCAGAAGAGGCAACAAGTGTTCATTACAACGTCGGAAAGGAAGTCAGAACTGCGATAGAAAAAATTGGAGGAACTATGCCGGAAGATTTGCCCACACCGGAAAAGAGCATCCAGCAAATTGAAAAAGAGCAGATGGAAAGACTTAAAGCAAAAGCGAAAAATGGAAATATTATGCTTGATGAGTAATAATATAAATTCTGATATCTTATAAATTTGAATTGGTACGATTCTGGTACTGAAAAAATAGAATCTGAAAAATAATAGGAATAATATCGCTAGAATGAATAAGAAAAAAGAAAATAATTCATAGTCTATCAAGACGAAACAATATCCTTAAGTTCGTGAAGGTGGTAGAACAGTAGGTTCAGGAAGAGTTGCTACTATTATCGAATAATCGCGTTAGCAACGAGAAGCTTAGATAAGTAATAAAATTACAGCCACTGCAAACTTGTTTGTATGTGGCTGTTTTTTATTGCTTATCATCAAGCGGCGACTGCCGCGTGTTGATAAACGCGAAGCGTTTATCAACTGGTGCTTCTCGTAGCGAAAAAAAGCGATTTCGAGTTCGCGCTCATAAGAAGCTTCTCATTGCATTTATGCCCGAAAATGTGCTAAAATAAAGCGGTATATGGGCAGGCTGGGAAAATCTCCCAAATCCTGCTTGTTTTGCATGTAAAAATTCAGTGTGGTTTAGCTTTAGTTTAAGGGGAATAAATGAGTCTTGCAACAGTACTGAACATGCACAATCTGCTTAATATTCTGTTATTCGGAGTTCTGGTGGTATTGGTAATAATACTGCTTGTTCTTCTGTATGCCATTGCAATGTACGGCAGAAAGAAAAATAAAACCGGCAGAGTAAGTGACAGAAAGAGAAGATTCAACTTTGTATTTACTCTTTCCATTACTTTTATTCTCATGCTTTTTGCCGTTATTTATACTTCGAGACTCTTTTATGAGGAGTCGGTCTCAACGCTGTACGGAGAGTGCGAGGACAAGGTTTCAAAAATTGCTGACAGCCTTTCGACTTACCTTAACACATCCGAAGCGGTTTTGTGGGTTACGGGTGACTCGGCGGATCAGATGTATCAGGATGGCGCGAGCACGGAAATCATTCATGATTATTTAAGATCCGAGACTTACAGTCAGCAGGAAAAATTCGATGAAAACTTCATGGGATTTTATGCGGTAATAGATGATGTATTTATGTCCGGTATCGACTGGATAGCTCCGGATGATTATAATCCTTACGAGCGTGACTGGTACAAAGCTGCGGTTAAAGCGGACGGCGATGTAGCAATCGTAGAGCCTTATCTTGATGCGCAGAGCGGCGACATCATCATTTCTTTTGCGAAGCTTTTATCGGATAAAAAGAACTCGGTATCGCTCGACGTATCACTTAACCATATCCAGGAAACCGTTGAAGAGATCAACATTAACGGCAACGGCTACGGAATGGTAATAGATAAAAACGGCGGCATTATCGCGCACAAGGATGCTTCCTTAAACGGTAAGAACTGTTCGGAAGTGTTTGAAGATGATGCGTTTTTAAATGCCGTATTAAATACAAGAAACGGCAGAACCGAAGCGGTTGTTGACGGTTATAAATATACGATTTTTGTAAACGAAGTTTTAAATCAGTGGTATACGGTTGTACTTGTTAAAAATATGGAGCTTTTTACCGAAACCAGAGTACAGCTTATCGTAAACGTCTGCGTATACTTAATTATTTTCTTCCTCATTACGTTCTTCTACTACATGAGCTACATGAATGAGCAGAGCGCAAGCCAGATGATGGAAGAACTCATTTTAAGCAAGCAGAGACAGGAATACGAGGCGAAAGTACTTAAGCTCGAAAAGAGCGCCGCTGACGATGCAAACAAGGCAAAGAGCCGCTTCCTCGCAGATATGTCGCATGAGATAAGAACACCTATCAATGCGGTGCTCGGTATGAACGAAATGATTCTTCGTGAAACCGACAGCGAGAGCATAAAAGAATATGCAGGCAATATCCGTTCATCGGGACGTGCATTGCTTTCACTTATAAACAGTATTCTTGACTTCTCAAAGATTGAAGACGGCAAGATGGAGATTGTTCCGGTTGATTACAGTGTTGTCGACATGATTCATTATCTTCAGAATTCGATTGCCGAAAGAGCCGCAGCAAAGAGCCTCCAGTTTATCGTGAATGTGGATCCTTCGATTCCAAGAACTCTTCACGGCGACGACATGAGAGTAAGTCAGGTTATCATGAATCTTCTTACCAATGCCGTAAAATACACGAAGACCGGCGAAGTAAGACTGACTGTTAAAAACAGCGGTATTTCCGACGGAGACCTTTTACTTTATGTGGAAGTAAAAGATACCGGCATCGGCATAAAAGAAGAAGACATGCCCAAGCTTTTCGAGTCCTTCGAAAGACTTGATAAAGAAAAGAACCGTAACATTGAAGGTACGGGACTCGGTATGTCAATCGTTACAAGACTGCTTACCATGATGGGCAGCAGACTTTCCGCAGAAAGCAAATACGGAGAAGGCTCAACATTCTCGTTTGTGATTAAACAGGGAATCGTGGACGAAACTCCGATTGACGATACATACGTAAAACTGTCGGCCGGCAATCAGGCAAAGAGCGAGGCTGCTTACCATGAATCATTCACCGCACCCGAAGGCAGAATACTTATAGTCGATGACACAAAGATGAACCTTAATGTGGCAAAGAATCTTTTAAAGAAGACTCTTTTAATCATTGAAACCGCATTAAGCGGCGACGAAGCTTTAACACTCTGCGCATCGAAGAAATATGACGTAATCTTAATGGACCAGCGTATGCCCGGGCTTGACGGCACACAGACGCTCCATTTGATCAAAGAACAGTTTGAAGGCTACAATATCGACACACCCGTCATCTGCCTCACAGCGGACGCAATAAGCGGTGCGAGAGACAGATATCTGGCAGAGGGCTTTTCGGATTATCTCACCAAGCCTATCGAGGGCAGCGAACTTGAAAAGATGCTCTTAAAATATCTGCCCGCGGAGAAAATCATAAAAGGCGAAAACCAGATCACATTCGATCTTGAGAGTGAAAAAGAATCGGATAAGGAAGAATCTTTTATCATAAAATTTAAAGACCTCGGAATAGATACGGATAAAGGTCTTTCATACTGTCAGGGAGACCTTGATGTGTACGAAAACATTGTTTCGGAATACATTAAGGAAATGCCCGAAAGGTCCGGCCGCCTGAAAGAATGCCTCGAGACTTCCGACTGGAAAAACTACTGCGTATATGTTCATTCGCTTAAGAGCACTTCGAAAATGATCGGAGCATTAAGCCTTTCCGACAAAGCCTTAAAACTTGAAGAAGCGGCTAACAAAGAAGATGCAGACTTCATAAAAGAAAATCACGCCGAAGCACTTGATATATACACTGATTTGGCAAATAAAATGGCAGACATACTCGGCATCGATTTATCAGAGAACGATAAAGATGAAGACATTATGGAGTTTTTGCCTGAATAAAGAAAATTATAAATCATCATATTAGGAGGATTTTAAAAATGAAATTAAGTAACATGGTTGGTGACAGATTCAAAGAGCGTCCCTCGGACTGCGTAATTGATTCACACGCATTTTCCGTAAGGGGAGGTTATATCAAATACGTTTCTAACGGTATTTACTCGCTCTACCCACCCATGAAGAGAGTAACTGCAAAGATAGAGAACATTATCAGAGAAGAAATGGATGCTGCTGATTCACAGGAAGTTTTATTCCCCGTTGTTTTACCCGGTTCACTCTGGGAAGAATCAGGCAGATTCGAAAGCGTGGGCGATGAGCTTTTAAGATTTAAGGATCGTAACAATTCTTCAATGGTACTCGGTATGACTCATGAGGAAGCAGCCGTTCAGATGGTTCGCGAATGGGGCAATACCTATGCGAAATATCCTTTCTGCATTTATCAGATTCAGACCAAATTCCGTGATGAGGCACGCCCCAGAGCAGGTCTTATCCGTGTAAGAGAATTTACGATGAAGGATGCATATTCCTTCCATACATCTCAGGAAGATCTCGAAAAATACTATGACGTAATGGCAAATGCTTACTTCAGAGTATTCGAAAGAGCTGGTATCCCCGAAGTTATCTCCGTTAAGTCCGACTCAGGTATGATTGGAGGCAGCGTATCGCACGAATACATGCTTTTAGTTGATGCAGGCGAAGATTCTATCGTTTTATGCGATGAATGCGGTTACAGCGCAAATATGGAAGCTGCAGACACTACTGTAGACAACACAGGCTGCGCACCTGCAGGCGAACTTAAAAAAGTTAACACACCCGACTGCAAGACCATCGAGGAAGTTTGCACATTCCTTAACAGCAAAGTTGAAGAGTCCTGCAAGGCAGTTATTTATCAGGCCAACATGACCGACGAATACATCGTAGTATTCTTAAGAGGTGACTATGAAGTTAACGAAACCAAGTTAACGAATCTTTTAGGAGAAAAAGTTCATGCGGCTACAATCACTCCCGAGTGCGGCCTCTGTGCAGGCTTCTGCGGACCTTACGAGCAGAAAGCTAAATGCAGGATTATTTACGATAAGTCACTTGAGGGAATCGAAAATCTCGTATGCGGTGCAAACGAAGTTGATTACCACTACACAGGACTTAATATAAAGCGTGATATAGGCGATGTTGAATATGTTGACGTTGCAAAAATCAGAACCGGAGATATCTGCCCTGTCTGCGGCAAAAAGACCATCAGAATCAGCCGTGGTATCGAGGTAGGAAACATCTTCCAGCTCGGCACAAAATATTCCAAGTCAATGGGTATGACATATACAGACGTTGACGGAACCGTTAAGACACCTATCATGGGCTGCTACGGTATCGGCGTCGGACGTCTCGCAGCCAGCGTAATGGAAGCAAAGCATGATGATTACGGTCCCATCTGGCCCATCACAATCGCTCCCTGGCAGGTTCATCTCTGCTGCATGCGACCTGACAAGGCTGAATGCAAGGAGGCTGCAGACAAGATTTACAATGACCTTCTTAATGCAGGCGTTGAAGTTATCTACGATGATAGAAACGTACAGGCAGGCGTTATGTTTGCGGATGCGGACTTACTCGGTGTTCCCGTAAGAGTTACGGTAGGCCCGAAGAACATTGCCAACGGTCAGATCGAACTTTCGACCAGAGACAAGAGCGTAAAAGAATTAGTCAGTGTAGACGATGCACTGAGTGCAACAAAGGGTCTCATCGACAAGCTCTTCGCAGAGATTAACGACAAAGTAAGAGACAGAGTATAAAAAAAGCCAAACGGGGACGGTTCTAAAATGGTAAAAAAGGCCAAAATAGAACCGTCCCCAATTGGTAAAAAAAGCCAAAACGGAACCGTCCCCAATTGGTCTAAAATGTTTCCCCTAAAAAGGTGGAATTCAACACGTATATTTTTTATGGAAAGTGATATAAAATGACAAACGAAGAGTTAATGTGGAATGTGAAGAACTCCGAACAGATTCTTCATACACCCATATTTGATGTAGAAAAAAGAAGAGAGGAATCGGCCACAGGTATAAGCGGAGATTACATGGTAATCAACGCAACTGAGTGGGTAACTATAATTCCGGTGTATCAGGGCAATTTTGTGCTGGTAAGACAGTTCAGACACGGCCTTGGTAAAATCACCGCAGAGTTTCCCGGCGGTATGTGCGATAAAGGTGAGGATCCGGTAGAAAGCGCATACAGGGAACTTGAGGAGGAGACCGGATTTAAGACGGGGAAGATGACCGTACTCGGAGTATGTTCACCGAATCCTGCCATTTTTTCAAACTCTATTACGGTGTGTCTTGCAGAAGACTTAACACCGACGAACCAGCTTCATTTGGATGACGATGAAGTATTAACGTATGAGATGGTTCCCATTAATGAAGTCATCAATTCTTTTTGCAAAGGAGAATACGTAAACGCATTTATGGGTACCGCTCTGGCACTTTATATGCGCCATATGCAGGCAGAAGACAGGGAGGCTTAATATGAATACTGCTAAACGATTTTTAACCCAGTTAACCGCTGTAACACTCGCAATTTGCGTAATATTTTTATCTTCATGCGCACCGAAAAAAATAGACGGTGAAGAATATCCCGGATTCGTACCGGTCGAAGAAACCGTGACCGAAAAAAAGGTTGAAGAAAAAGAAATTCCGGTTGAGGATATTGTCGAAAAAGGTGGCATGACAGATAGTGAGTTTGAAGAATTAATCAAAATTCCCGATCCTTTCGAGGAAACAGGAAAATTCCAGTTTTGCCCCGGAGCGATTCCGGAAAATTATGCCAGACAATACAGAGAAAAACCGGAGATAGTATTTGTGGCACAACAAATGCTGACAGCCGTGTATAACGGTGCAAGCGAATTTAGTATTGCTCCGGAATACGAATTAAGCATGGATGAGGCCTGGTTGGCAGAAGAACTGGCGGCAAAGGCCTGCCCTTTGGCGGATGCCTGTTCTATTGGATCTCATTTGGATGATCCGCTTACCTACTCAGTAATCTACATGCCAAAGAATGATATAGTTTTAGACGAAAACGGTGATATAGATGATGAAAGATCGAGTTTTACCGACATGGATGCGGTTGAAGCCAAGAAGCTAATCGGTGATTTCACGGATTTTGTTCAGTCTATAATAGATCGCAATATTACAAAAGAAGATTCCGATATGGAAAAGGCTGAGAAAATTTATGAAGCGCTCGTAAAAGAAGTAGCATATCGTGAAAAAAGACCTTTCGAAGATTCAATGTATATTGAATTTACAGAAGAAGGAATGGAAGCTTTAAGAGGAGAAACTACTCTTGTTGAGGATATCGTTAATGATCATGCCACAAGCAAGAACAGAATTCCTTTTTTATATCAGTACATTCTGACACAACTTAACATTGAGTGTATGACAGTTACTTCATCCGGAGCATATGTCAGTCAGGGCTATGAAAAACTTGATAAAGAAATGGGCTCGGACGGACGACTTGTCTGGAATGTAATTGTTATAGACGGAATACCTTATAACTGTGATATGGCATTCGATATGATTGTATACGAAGCCGAAAAAGGTGCTAACAAAGATTATGAACCTGTAATGAAGTATTTCGGCATGAGTGACAGTACAAGAGCGCAATCATTTGTTATTTCAAGCAGGGACAATCTGTATTTGTACGATCCCAATATATCATATGAATGGGAAAATCCTCCGAGAGATATGGTTCCCGAATGTCCGAAAGATTATCAGAAGTAAGGTAAAAAAATGAATATAAAAAGAATAATAAAAACTGCATCCGCATACCTGCTTTCTGGAGCATTTATTATTTCAATGATTGCGGGCACCGGATGTAACAATCCCAAAACAATAGAAGATTATCCCGAACCGGTATCGGCTGTAAATACCGAAACCGAAACTAACACAGATACAGATACCGATACTCCGGGTGATGAAGGTACTGAAGCTCCCAAGGCAAATGCTGTTGAACAGCTGACTCTTACGGATGAACAGTTTGAAGAATTTATTGCCATTCCGGATCCGTTTGAGAAAACAGGGCAGTTTCAGTGCAATCCAACGGCGATACCGGAGTACTATGCAAGAAGATTCAGGGAAAAACCTGCGATAATAGCTGTGGCCAAAGCAATGATGGAAGCCGCATATAATGCAGAGAGAGGTTTTGATGTTCCTCCGGAAGACATTCTTGGTTTCGAGGATTATATTACGGCGCTTACACTGGCAGAAATGTCAAGCCCTATAGTTGATTCCGCACAGATGAAGACCGAGGATTTTCAGGATTATGAAATCATTTATATGCCGGAATATGTTGTAAACGAAACTGAACAGGGCATCTTCTTTGAACTGAATACGGAACAGACTTCATATGAGCATGCAAGTCAGATAATAGATCAGTATACCGATTATATTCAGGATATTGTAAACAAAAACGTTTCAAAAGAAGATTCGGATATTGAAAAAGCCCGGAAAGTTTATGAAGCACTCGTAAAAGATTTATCCTATTCCGAAAGAAATCTTGGTATTGATATGATTTATTCCATGGAAGATGTACAGGAATCTTTTAACAGCGAGGCAAGAACCATCGAAAATATCGTAGTAGGCAAATCACTTACTCAGGATAAACTCGCTTTGCTTTATCAGAGTATACTGACACAGCTTAATATCGAATGCATGACTGTTACCGCTACCGGATTATATCACGAACAGGGTGTTGAAAAACTTGATAAAGAAATGGGTGAAGTCGGATACGATACCTGGAATGTGATTTATGTGGACGGTAAAGCGTATAACTGTGATCTTGCGTATGAAATAATCACATACGAATACGATAAAACCAAATACGGTGAACACTGTGATCCGCAAATGAAATATTTTGGCATGAGCGATAAAACCAGGGGCGAATCTTTTTCGATTTCCAGATCAAATCTGTATCTGTATGATGAATACGAGGGTATGGGAATAGGCAATATTCCGGACATGGTTCCCGAGTGTTTGGAAGATTATAAAAAATAAGGATGTTATAAAAAAATGAATTTAAAAAGAATTTCAAAAACAGTCACTTCGTACCTGCTTACGGCAGCATTTGTTATTGCTATGTTAGCGGGCAGCGGATGCAACAAGCCCAAGACAATTGAGGATTATCCCGAGCCGGTTTCGATAAGCGAAACCACGGGTACAGAAACCGAAGACGAAGGTAAAACCGCTGTCGAAAACGATACAAAACCTGCCGAGGAAGAAGAAAAACTGGATGAAGCTCTTTTACCCGAGTATGATTCTTTAAGAGAAACAGGTGTATATGAATTCAATCCTGTTGCCGTAAATCCCGTTTTCAAAATGGAGATTAAAAATAATCCCAAAGTTATCAGGGCAACAAAGGAAATACTTGCTGCAGTTCACGATGCAAAACCTTCGTTTGAATTATCCGGAGATCTGGCTTGTACAGAAGCCGAATTTAAGATTGCCAGAACGCTTGCAGAACTTTCAAGTCCTGTAGTTTACTGCGTGGATTTCGAAACAGAGAATTTGGAAACTTACACGATTAAATATTTCCCTTCATATGAATCCGATGAATTTGGCGAGGAATTCCTCACAGGTTCGATAAGTGAAGATGAAGCAAAGGAAAAGATTGACACTTACAAAGAAATTTGCGAGAAAACGATTAACGGCGCTGTAACAGACAAAGATGATGACATGCAGCGTGCGGCAAAAGTATATAAAGCATTAATCGAAAATTTTGAATTTGAATATCCTGACCCTGAGGAAGAGAGTATGGATGATTCCGAAGAGGGAATGATTACCGAATCATACGAAACAGAAGATTATGTTGTAAGTCAGATCATTTCAGGTAAAATGCATGCATGGCAGTTTTTGGAATTCTATGAAGCCCTCATGGTTCAGCTTAATGTTAATTCCATGATGGTCGGAGCTTTAGGTCAGTATCACGAACAGAAATTTCCGCTGCTTGATAAAGCGATGGACAGTAATGAAGGCGGATATGTATGGACGATAATAAAGTATGATGATAAGGCTTATCATTGCGATATTCTGATGGATAAAATGGCGCTCGACAGCCAGAGAGAAAACTTTGAAGAATACGAGTCCGATATGCTTTTCTTCGGCATGAGTGATGATAAAAGAAATAAATCATTCACCGTATATTACACACAGGTATTTGAAGCTATCAGCCCCGTTAATGCAACGAGTGTTCCGAAATGTGAGGAAGACTACGAATTCAAGGATGATACAAAAACAGAATAATTAAATCTAATCATAAAAAAGATGTCCGGCAGAGATTGTCGGACATCTTTTTTATTTAAAACTATGTGTTAATTAATCAGATTGTATTTGTCGATTATGAGTTTCGAAGGATTGTAATTACTTAATTTTTTTTCTGATTCCTGTATGAGTTCATCATAACTGTAATGCTTTATGCTAAATAAAGCCTTTTTGGATAAATTGTGGAAAACGAAAAAGTCTTTTGAAGGAATATAAGTCATTTTCATTGGCATATAAGTAACTGCTTCAAGGTTTTCATTTAATATAACCGTATTCTGGTTTAAGTTAATTGAATAAATCTTTTGATCGGGATAGAATACTGCTTCATCTATCGAAGATGCGGAAATATCGGATGAATTGTATGTCTGAATCAGTTCGCAGGTATCTCCGAAACTATATAATTCTATTGAGCCGTCAAAATACAATATGGCGAAAACATCAGCTCTGTAGAACACTCTGACATCATCCATATAACTTAAGATACGACTTGAAGTAAATATAGGCTTTGTTTCTTTTCCGCGGTATACTTCGAGAGCTCCGGATTCCCTTTTAACCGCATAATGGTCTTTGTCCAGTCCGTAAACCGTAAGATTTTCACCGGAAGGGATATCGGGCTTTAAAACTTCTTCGACATTACCTGTAGTCAGAGAGTATAAAAAGATGTGGCCTTCCCTGTTTCTTCCGCTGTAAACATAGAGTCGGTCATTAGTGACCGCATTTTCATCAATCAACGGACAATCAAGGGAGGGTACTTCTTTTATGAGAGAACCGTCTGAAATATTATAGATTTCCAGACCGCTGCCATAAGCGGCAAATTGTTCGGATCCGTCACCGACTAATGTATAGTTGGAATATTTCGGATCGATTGTATAAAGAACATTTTCTGTTTCTGTTGAATAGCAGTAGAGTTCCAAATTTTCATTTGTTCGAAGAATATTGGCTCCTGCATCGCTTACAAGCATTACGTTTGAAAAATCACAATTATCAATAAAAGGTGTGTCCGTAAAATCCCTGAATTGGAAAAGCGAAATATATGATTTGTTTTCAAACTTTAAGAACACTTTGTTGTTACCATAAAAGATTGTTTCGGCTCTCAATTCGGGAGCGCTGTTGAATAAATCGGTAGCACTCATATCGGCAAAACCGTCTATAAATCTTCGCGCCAGACAATCGCTGGTAATTACCGTTGCATTGCTGCCCTGAAGAGGACACACATCAATTATTTTCGAATTCGCATTTTTGTTGTCGGCGAGATCGCCGTTTTCGGAATCGAAAACATACAGGCTGTCTATTCCGGCAGCGAATACATATTTGTAATCCGAACTGGTTGTAAGGTAATATACACTTCCGGGAGCTGCTGCTTCCCATTCGGTCTTAAGTGTATCGAGATTGATTCGCATAAGCGTAGAGTCATTGTTTAAAAATACATTTGTTCCGAATTCATATCCGACAAAATAAATCTCATTATCACGGGAGGTCAGCGCAGAGCAAACGTCTACTGAAATATCTTTTGTTTTTATGGTGTCTGTTTCAAAATCATATACAATGATGGCTGATTTTTGGTTCAGACCTCTTGTTATAGAGAATATAAGTTTAGTTTTGTCATTACTTAATGCAACATCCGCGAATCGCTGACTGTTTATATCTTCGCCGAGATATTCATCTACAGTATGAACTGCAATAAGTTCGCTGTTTTCTTCCTTAAAAACAGCAAATCCTTCATCGGCAAAAATGGCAAACATTCCGGTATCGCCCAGACGAATTATTTCTCCGTGGAACAAGAAGGAATCGAAAGGATTATCTATTTCTGTTTCGGAAAGGTCATCCAGATTTAGTCTGTAAATACTTTTGTCATCATAGTAAACAATAGTATTGTTATTAATAAATTTAATGCAGTTTTCGTTATATAAGTCGGCATTGGGGATAACCTTGTAAAAGATTTCTTCTCCCGTTTCCGAGTTCCATATATGGAAATTATTGCATGTATCTATTGTGGCCAGTTTTGCCAGGTCAGGAGATACTTTAAATATTTTAATTGTGGACTCGGACTCAAAAGTTTTGTCCGAATAATAAAGATCAGGCTTGGCATAAAGCTCGAGAGATTTTGTCAGAGCATACTCGGTTTCTGTGGTATAAGGGAAGGAAGTGTCTGCAGAAGATTTGGGCATAACCTGACGAAGAGCATAAACGGAATCGAGGCTTCTTCCCATGGAAAGAAGCTTTTCTGCATTAATTGTAGTTGCCTTTGCCAGGTTTTTCTGCGATTCGGCATACTGCTTCTGAATCTGCTCGTTCTGCTCTTTTATCTGTTCGGACTGAGCCTGTATTTCATTGTACTGCTGTGTGATTTCGGCGTTCTGATCCAGGATCATTTCGGACTGATTGATAATCTTAAACATAAGACCTAAACAAACGGCGCTGAAAAGCATCAGAGCGGCTGCTACGGCGCTTACGATGGAAATGGTTCTCTTCATCGCACGCTCTTTGTGACGCTGTTTTAATTCGTCGTAATTAAGCCCGAAAATTGCCGCACAGATTCTGAGTACGGCATCATTCATAGCCTTTTTAACAGCCTTGTTGTTCTTGCCTCGTACGTCTGCGGCAAGCGGCTCGAAAGTGCGGTACTGTATCTCTTTTGTTCCGTCAGGTTTAATGACTTCATATTCTTCTTTTATGAGCGCTTCGGGGAAAGATTCTTCAGGCTCGCCTTCGGCTAAAACTGCAAGAACCTTATCTCTTCCGTGAAGTTTTATAAAGGTCTCGATTTCCTTTTTGCACCATTCGGACTGAGGGAGTCTCGGTGTGCAGATAACTAAAAGATAGTCCGAATTTTCGAGAGCAAGTGTGATGGGGTCACCCAAATTGCTTGCAAGAGGAAGTTCGTCCTGATCACGGAAAACTCTCTCTATTTTCTTTTTGCCCGTAGGGGATTTAACGCCTTTGGGAAGTTTAAAGGCTTCGAGTTTTTTATGCAGATTAACCGCTACAAATTTGTCGAGTTCGGAATGTCTGTAACTTATAAAAGCATCATATTTTACTATTTTTTCAGCCATAAAATTACCTCATTAATATATATGCTATATAAATAATATTTTATTTAAAATACTGTAAATATCAAGTTTTGTCACAAAAAACGGGAATTATTTAACATCTTATGAGGTATTTTTTTAGATGCATATATGGTAAAATATATGCGTATGGGAAAAGAATAAAATGTATAAAAGAGGGAGGTTATAAAATGAGCATAGACTTAAGCACCATGCCCAAACTCGGGTTCGGACTTATGCGTCTGCCCGAAAAAGACGGCGTTATCGATCATGAGCAGCTTTGCCGTATGGTCGACAGTTACATGGATGCGGGAATGAATTATTTCGATACCGCATACATTTATCACGGCGGAAATTCTGAAACTGCCGCCAGAGAAGCACTCGTAAAAAGATACCCCAGAGAAAGCTTTATGATTGCAACCAAACTTCCCGCATGGGAGATGAAGTGCGAGGACGATGTTGAGAGAATTTTCAATGATCAGCTTTCAAAGTGTGGTGTCGATTATTTCGATTTATATCTTTTACATTCCGTAGAAGACGGTTCCAACTACGAAACATATGAAAAATATGACTGTTTTTCATGGGGTCTTAAAAAGAAAGAGGAAGGGAAGATCAAACATTTCGGTTTTTCGTTCCACGGCAGTCCCGAGCTCCTAAAAGAAGTACTCGACAAACATCCCGAGGTTGAGTTCGTACAGATTCAGCTTAATTACCTCGACAGAACAAACCCCGTAGTTCGTTCAGAGGAACTTTATGATATTCTTCACGAGAGAAACATTCCGATTATCGTAATGGAGCCCGTACGCGGCGGTATGCTTGCTTCCATGGCTCCCGAAATCGAAGAGAAGTTTAAGAAAGTTCATCCCGACAAATCGGTTGCTTCATGGGCACTTCGTTTCGTCGGATCTCTTCCCGGAGTAATGACAATTCTTTCTGGTATGTCAAACGAAGAGCAGATGAACGACAATATAAATACTTTTAAGAATTTCGAGCCTCTTACAGACGAGGAATTCGCAGTTGTAAATGAAGTTACTTCAGATATTTTAAACATGAAACAGATAGGCTGTACGGCCTGCAGATACTGCTGCGACGGCTGTCCTATGCAGATAAGTATTCCCGATGTATTCAGAACCATCAACACACTTCGCCGTTACCCCGATGACTGGAGAGCAAAGAACTTCTACTCGGGCGTTGCATCAAGAGGCGGAAAGGCTTCGGATTGCATCGGCTGCGGCCAGTGCGAGAGCGTCTGCCCTCAGCATCTGCCCATCATCGAACTCATGCAGGAAGCTGCATCAATTCTCGATTAGCCACTTGGGGACGGTTCTATTTTGGCTTTTTTTACCACTTGGGGACACATCTCTAAAAAGAAAAATGAATAATTGATTATACAGGAGGTTATCATGGCTTGTTTTTTAGTTCCGGGAACGGAAGCAATTGTTTCAACAATCGTTACGGCGGTTGTTAAAAAGAAAGAGAATAATAATTTAAAGAAGGCATCAGTTGATGGAACAAGTGCCACTGAAAAGATCGGCACAAAATTCTCCACCAAACTCGGATGGCTCAATAAAATGCTCTGGGGCGGCAGTGCACTGCTTGCATTCGAGCATATATGGCACGGCGAAGTTATTCCCACATTCCCTTTCCTTACCGCAGTTAAGGAAGGTGAGGTAGGCGGAATGCTGGCCGAAATGGGAACCGCGGGCGTTACGATGGCTGTGCTTGTTACCGCTGCATGGGTTGGAATGGTAATCGTTTCCAACGTAATCGAAAAACGCCAGGCAGAGAATACAGATTCTAAGGAGGTAAAGGCATGACACTTCTTATAACAATTTTTGCAGCCATTACCGTTACTTTAATCTGGTATAAAAAAGCTCCCGACAATTCAATGAGATACGGTACACTTGCTCTTATGTACTGGGGTGCTTCACTTATGTGGCTTGTGGATGCAATCTTCGAATATGCAGAGCTCGGCGCAGAATTCTTTACACCTGCTGCAGAGGATATGTTAAACGATTCATATCTCGGCCTTTGCGTAGTTGCACTCGGCCTTATCATTTGGATTGTAATGCTTTTCATAAAAGACCCGAAAGGCATCATCAGAAAAATGTTAGTTAAAAAGAACGCATAAAAGAGTCATTCGGGGACGGTTCTAAAATGGTAAAAAAAGCCAAAACGGAACCGTCCCTAATTGGTTCAATATTATGTAAACCAAAAAGAAAAAGAGACAAAATATGAAAACAGACTTATATCAAATCCTTGAAGATGTAAGAGACAATAAAATATCAGTCAGCGAGGCGGAGCTTCTTATCAAAAAAGAACCCTTCGCCGAACTTGATTTTGCCACCCTGGATCTGCAGAGAAAGAACCGCCAGGGAGCAGGTGAAGTGGTCTACGGAGCAGGAAAAACTCCGGAGCAGATAAAGGCCATCGTCGAGACCCTGAAAGAACACTCAAATGACGGAATTCTGATCACAAAACTGTCAAAAGAGAAGGAAAATGCCTTAAAAACAATGTTAAATGCAGATTTAACTTTTTATGAGGAAGCCCAAATTGCAATAGTTGGCAAAAAAAGAGCTGCGGACGGGCTCGGAAAAGTCGTAATTGTGACCGGAGGAACGAGTGATATACCCGTTGCGGAGGAAGCAGCCGTTACGGCGGAGTTTTTTGGCAACGAAATCGAGCGAATTTACGATGTCGGAGTGGCAGGTCTTCACAGACTATTATCTAAAATGGATTCGCTCATGAGCGCCTCGGTCATCATCGCAATCGCGGGTATGGAAGGAGCGCTTGCGAGCGTTGTCGGAGGTCTTGTGGACTGTCCGGTCATAGCTGTTCCGACCAGCGTGGGATATGGAGCATCGTTTGAAGGACTTTCGGCCCTTTTGTCGATGTTAAACTCCTGTGCATCGGGCGTAACCGTAGTAAATATCGATAACGGCTACGGTGCAGGCTACTATGCAAGCCTCATAAATCATATGAATAAGAAATAGACAAATTATGTGAACTAAAATAACATGAAAGGACTCAATATGAAGACACTTTACCTTGAATGTTCAATGGGTGCTGCGGGAGATATGCTCTCGGCTGCTCTTTATGAATTACTGGATGATAAAGAAGCTTTTATTAACAAAATAAATAATTCAGGCATACCCAAAGTGACGGTTAATGCCGAGCCCATGACCAAGTGCGGTATACTCGGAACTCATATGAACGTCCTTGTAGACGGTGTGAGCGAGGGAGAGGAGCATCATGATCATCACCACGAACACGACCATGAGCACGAACACCATCACGACCATGAGCATGAGCACGACCATCACCATGATCACGAACAAGAACATCATCATGAGCACCATCATTCAAGCTTAAAAGATGTAGAAGATATTATTGACGCTCTGAATATACCTGAGAACGTAAAAACCGACGCAAAGAACGTTTATGCCATGATTGCAGAGGCGGAAAGCAATGCGCACGGAAAGCCCGTATCGGAGATTCATTTCCACGAAGTAGGAACCATGGATGCAATCGCTGACATTACAATGGTCTGCATGCTGATGAATGAGTTAAAGGCTGATAAAATCGTTGCTTCTGAAATTCATGTAGGAAGCGGCCATGTTCACTGCGCACACGGAATTCTTCCGGTACCCGCACCCGCTACCGCGTTTATTTTACGAGGAGTTCCTTTCACCGCAGGTCACATAAAAGGTGAACTCTGTACGCCCACAGGCGCTGCACTCATTAAATACTTCGCAGCATCTTTCGGCGAAATGCCTGTAATGACAGTAGATAAGATTGGTTACGGAATGGGCAAGAAAGATTTCGAACAGGCAAACTGTGTCAGAGCATTCCTTGGAAGCACGAACGAAAAGGCATCGCAGATAACAGAACTTTCCTGCAATATCGACGATATGACAGGCGAGAAAATTGCGTTTGCGATGGAAAAACTCTTTGAAGCAGGTGCTCTGGAGGTTTATACAATTCCCGTCGGAATGAAAAAATCACGCCCGGGAATACTTCTTTCCGTAATGTGCAACGAAGCTAAAAAAGACGAAATGGTTTCGCTTATTTTCAAACACACAACTACGCTCGGCATAAGGGAAAATGTCAGTAAAAGATACACTCTTAAAAGAGAAATCATAAAAAAAGAAACTCCTTTCGGTGAAATCAGAATTAAAAAATCCGAAGGCTTCGGAGTTGTGAGAGAAAAGTACGAATACGAAGATCTCGCACGCATTGCAAACGAGAAAAATATTTCAATTGATGAGATTATAAAGGAATTGGATAAATAATTATTTATAGTGTATAAGGAGAAATATATGAAAAAATGGTACGATGAAGAATATGAATTCACCGTGGAAGTTACGGGATTTTTGCATGGAGATCATACTGAGAGATACTGTCGTAACGGTGAAGAAATCGGAGACAAATATACGTGTACATACGGATGCCCTGTAAATAAGGACGGATACGGAATCTGCTCAAAAACAATGATGATGCTTTATCCTTTAATGGAAGCTGTAAGAAGTGGCGGAGACCTAGAAAATCTTGGCGGAGACAGTAAGTACACAAAGACAATTGTCTGTCCTGACGGATGTGTGATATTCAAACTGACAGCCACTCCGCTTGGTAACGAAAACTTTCATAAAGGCGGTTTCTGGGATTACCCGGACGAGACAGTTTAAAAAGGAAAAAGAAGTATTTTGATTTTCTGCACTACCGCAGAAAAATATCTTTTTAAATATCGTGCTATGGCGAGGGTAAGTCATGTCAAAAGAATCTAAAGAAAAGAAGAAAAAGAAGCAAATCCGACTTCCTTCGGAATACACGGAAGGTGCGTTTCATTTCAAGACAGGCCCAGGATGGAGGGCTTGCTATGACAGTGAACGAGCGCTTTATACCGCTGAAAGCTTTTGGGCTGGTTACTATGATCTTTATGAAATCAACGAGGAAATATTCAACAAACTGAACCCAAAATGTAAGGAACGCAGAGACGTTCATGAATTAATCCAAGCCGGCAGGCACTTATATAAAAGCGTCAGCGATCGTAACAGTTCATACGATATCGCAATTGATGAAAACTATGCTTCGCTTTGTCCGTGGGCTGAGATACAAAAAACAGGGGATATGTGGGATTCGGAACTGACCGACCTGGCAGTAGCTGCTTTTGATTCGGAAAAGTATAACCGAGAGCAGAGGCTGAAAAGAAATGATGAGAAAGAAAATACAGTTCTGTGAATTTTTAAATTCAAGTAAGTAGCAATCATTTGGGAGAAGGATATATAAATGAATTCAAAAAATACGGTCATGGGAATACTTTTTATCATCGTTGGTCTGGCATTTGCAGGTCTCGGTATTTGGGTTCAGTTTATCAGAAACTCAGGATATGTTCCCGTTGAGGCAGAAATAACAAAAATTGAGAAAATATCGAATTCTACGCAAAGTTGGAGCAAGCACAGAACAAGTGCGAACTATGTTGCATATGTACAATACGAAGTCGATGGCAAAACATATGTCGGCCAGAGTGATATATGGGAGTCCGGCATGAGTACAGGTCAGACAGTTACAATCTTTTACAATCCCGATAATCCTGCTGAGATGGGTGGAGATGCGAAATGGCTCGGTTGGTTTATAATTGGCATCGGTGGGATAGCAGTACTCGCCGGGGGTGCTATGATGATTCCAAGCAAGACACATTATTAAGAAACATTAACTTTTATATAAGATAAGAAAAATAAATTTTGGTTTTACTTATTAAAAGGAGTATGAAATTTGAGAAGATCGGATAGAGAAATTACCGACGATAAAACTATAAATCAATTTATAGATAGAGAAAATATCATTCATATTGCGTTTTATGACGACGGTGATATTTATGTGGTTCCGGTAAATTACGGACATTGTTTGCAGGAAGGTAAACATGTTTTTTATTTTCATGGAGCTAAAGCTGGAAGGAAATATGAACTTGCGCTAAAAACACCTTCTGTCGGGTTTGAAATAGATGGTGTATTTGAGGTTCTTCCAGCGGATATAGCGTGTGATTATTCTGCTAAATTCCAAAGTGTGATTGGAACGGGTAAGTTAAGTGTAATCGAAGAAGTGACAGAGAAAGTAAAAGGTTTGAATATTTTGATGAAACAGATTTCCGGAAAGGAATCATGGGAGTATAAGCCTCAAATGATAGAAGGTGTCGCAGTATTTAAACTTGAAGTTACAAAAATGTCATGTAAAGCAAAATAGAGTTAGATTTTGGGTTTACAGACTAAATTATATTTAAATATAACTTACAAACTATATTTCAATAATGGTCAATAAAAACAGCCACTTTATTCGTATATTGTATGTAGGAAGTTTTACAATACGAAAGGGGCGAAAAAAATGAAAAGAAGAGGAATTGTGCTTGGACTGATTTGTGTCCTTCTGATGAGCGGATGTACGAAGAATATGACAGGTAATCCGGTCGGTGGAAATGTTTCGGATACATCGGAGGTTCCTTCTGCGACAGTGACGGATTTAGGAGTATCAAATAGCATTGAGAAACCCTTGACGGAAACCGAGGAACAAATTGTGGAAGGTGCCTATGTTAACAGTTTCAGCTGTGGCTATTTAAGTGGAGATCTCGCACCGGACCAGTATACAATGTATCTGGTGACCAATGAAGAAGAACTTGCATATGCGGAATGTTATCTCGGAATGCAGATTCCGATAAATGTGGATGATTTTTCTGGTTTTAATATTGGCCTTGCGGAAGAATTTCAGAAAATGAAGGAAGCCTATCCGATTTCGGATTACAATTATCTTCTCTATTATAGTGAATACAGTCAGGGCGGACATTACCATCATTCGGATTCCGTGGTGTTTAACGAAGACAGAATCTATTTTCATTATGATGAGGTGAGATCTCCCGAAGGCGAAGTCGGCACAGATGTGATGGAAGGCGATTTTGACATGGCGGCGGTTCCGAAGGCGTTTTTTGAAGGAAAGAACTTCAAAAATACGAAAAGATACGGAATTCTGCTTACCGAAGAAGGTACTGCCGACAACGAAGTGGAAGAAGGATGGTGTGCCAAATTCGAGTACGGCAATCCGGATTTCGTCAATGAAACCTTTGTTTATTTTACCGAAGAGGGCTACAAATGTGTCAATGCTCATAATGCATATATTCTGGGCACATCGAAATGGGAAAGATGGATGGATTATTACGAAGTTGTATCCACAAGAGAGGAAGTGCTTGAGGCTGCAAAGAAACACGGATCGAACGGGAACTTATTCTATCAGGGCGATGATAAAATGTATGAACCCGAAGATTTTTTAGATAAAGTGGATGTTTCGGAAATGCAGGAACCTGCGTCAAAAGTATCACAGCAAAATGCAAATACTCCCGATACATCTACAGATAAAGCTATAAAAGTAGTATGGAGTAACATTTATTATTGGGCTATGGGAAGTGACTATGTATATATAGATTCAGATGGATATATTTATGCGGAGCACGAGATGGAGGAACCCTTGTTCAGTCCATTGGGGGCATGTGATGAAACTTATACAGGGAAGAAGTTTACGGAAGAAGAGTTTAATGCGTTCCTCGAATTAAAATATGATGATGAGGTTGCTCAGAAAGAGGTGCTAAGCAAAAAGGGTATTAAATTCGGAGAATAACCTAGCTTGCATTACCTACAAATTTGCCTATTGCAGAGATGTCGTATTTAAAAATATGACATCTTTTTTTATCTTGACAGTGTTTAGATTTAGGAATACAATCTAAACAGTGTTAAGATTAGCGTGAAAAGGAGGGTAAAGTGAAATCTGATACATATCATCATGGCAATCTAAAAGAAGAATTAATCGAAAAAGGTCTGGAGTATATAAATAAATACGGTACAGAGTCTCTTTCCATGAGAAAACTGGCTGATTCTGCCGGAGTCAGCCCTGCAGCGCCGTATGCACATTTCAAAAATAAAGAGGCATTTTTATCTGAAGTGCGAAACTACATTACAAATCAGTTTTTGACGACCCTGAAAGAGACGACGGATAATTGTTCTAAACAGGATAGGATATTGCTGGAATTAGGTAAAAGTTATGTACTTTTCTTTTATGAGAATCCTTTGTATTATCAGTTTTTGTTCTCTTTGGATAATATCGATATTGAAACATATGCACCTTTTGTTTTATTTAAAAAAACAGCTGAGGAAGTACTGAAAAATCTGTCAGGCAATAAATTAGACGAGAAAACTATTTATGCAAAAGTAATCGCCTTATGGTCATTGGTTCACGGACTCTCTTCGATAGTCACCATAAAAGGAGTAATCGACACGGAACATCTTGAAGAGGAAGTTGAAAGAATTCTTGGCTCGATAAGTATTTAGGAAAGAAATATGTTTAAAACTAAAATGATTTATATTATTACAATAGCAGATGCAGTTTTATATTTGTTTTCAGTAGTTATGTTTCTGTTTACAAAAACCGAACTTGCTTTAACAATCTGGGAAATGCTAACGATAGTAAGCGGTCCGATTTTATTGTTTGCAATGTTACATTTAAGTCATGACCTTAATCAGTCGGTAATTATCCGATACGCAGTATTAGGTTTTATGACATGTGTTTGTTTATTAACGGCAGTAGCTCATGTCGTAAATATATGTGTTACTCGAAGACTGATTGCTGTGGGAGTGGACGTTCCAAAATATTTCCGAATCGGACAGTGGCCATCGGTTGAAATGGCGGTTGATTATCTTGCGTGGGGATTTTTTATGGGCCTTGCATATCTTTGTCTCGGTCTTTCGATTGTTAAGAATGAAAGAAAAAAGAATCGGATCAGAATTGCTTCCATAATCTGTGGATGCATGTGCTTGGTGGGATTTTTTGGAGCTTTATTTATAAATGAGAATCTTTGGTATATAGCACCGATGGCGTATGGCCCGGGAATAATCGTTATTTGCATTCTTGCTATATTGGTTGGAACGGATTCTAGATTATTTACTATAGTAATTTTTTATTTGTTTAATGATATAATGAAGGGAGTAAAAATGTTAGGTATATATTTTAGCGGAACCGGCAATTCTAGGTATGCTGCAGAGTTGTTTTGCCGGGAATATGATAAAAAGACAAGAGTGCTATCTATTGAAGACAGCGACGTATTAACGGCCGTGAATGACGCAAATCTGATAGTATTTGCATATCCTGTTCAATTCAGTACCGTTCCGAAAATCATGAGGGATTTCGTTACTGATAACAAGGGGATGTGGAGAAACAAGAAAGTTTTTGTGATAGCAACTATGGGGCTTTTTAGCGGTGATGGTGCAGGAATGCTAGGACGGCTTTTAGAAAACTATGGCGCTGAAGTGACAGGCGGACTCCATCTTAAAATGCCGGATAGTATTGCAGACGAGAAAGCATTGAAACGTCCTTTGGAAAAGAACAAAGAACTCGTAAAGCAAGCCGAACAGAAGATAAAGAAATCGGTCGGACAATTGAAAGAAGGGCATCCTACAAAGGAAGGGATAGGACCATTGTATAGGTTGGCCGGTTTTTGGGGGCAGAGAGCTTATTTTGGTCATAAGACCAGGGAGTATACTTCTAAACTTAAGATTAATAATGAAAGATGTGTTGGCTGCAGAAAATGTGAGAATCTCTGTCCTATGAATAACATAACCATAGTTGAAAATAAAGCAGTTTCAGGCAATCGATGTACTATGTGTTACAGGTGTATTAACAAATGTCCAAAGGAGGCAATCACTCTTCTTGGTAAAAATGTAGTAGAACAGTGTGAGATTGAGAAATACTTGTAAGTTCTTCCGTTTTTACACAGCTGGATTTTTATTTGTCAGATGAATGTCTTAGTAAGTTAAATCGCAATATAATTGATTAAGAAACAGCGGAAACTTTTGGTTTTCCGCACTAACGAAAGCGAATTATATTTTGACTTAACGCGAGGGAAAAAATGAAAAAAAGACTAATTGTTATGGTGTTGTTAATGCTTGCTATGGTAGGCTGTGTGGGAAAACCCATGACAACGCTTCCCAATAATCCAATTGAATTTAGACAGGTAGAGGTTTTTAATCCAAGAGATAATCAAGATGGATACATGGCTTTAAATTATAACGGCAGATGCTATGTTCCGTATGGCACTTTGAAAGGTCGTATTGGAAAGAAAGACATAGATCAGTGTGTGGGTTACATTTATGATAATTCCGGAGATACCAATTTGCATGTATGCACTTTGATTGCGGATCCCAACAATGATTTTATCGTACTTGTATATGAAGGCGGAGTCATGGACCAGCCAATGTTTTTAAGAGCTGAAGATACATATGGACAGCTAATCAATATTCCCGGATATATAGATGATTTGGGTTATGATTATTGGAGATGAAGAAATAGTTGTTGATATTTTGATATATACGACGAACTGACGGAGAATGCATGGTTATAACAGATAAGCGAATTGATGAAGGCAAAGCTTTCGACTGGGGCAAAACATCTGAATATTATGCGAAATACAGGGATATTTATCCGGATGTTTTCTATCAGAAGGTCGCAGATCGGGGATTCTGTGTGTCGGGACAGAGAGTACTGGATTTAGGAACAGGGACCGGTGTTTTGCCACGAAATATGTATAAATATGGTGCCGAGTGGACAGGTATTGATATTTCCCCTGAGCAGATATCTCAGGCAAAGAGGCTTGCCCTGGAAGCTGGAATGGATATTGATTTTAAAGCAGTGTCTGCTGAAAAGATGGATTTTTCTTCCGAATCTTTTGATGTTCTTACCGCTTGCCAGTGCTTTTGGTATTTTGATCATGCAAAGGTTGCACCTGAGTTTTCGCGTATTCTTAAAAATGAAGGAAGAGTTGTAATCCTTTATATGGCGTGGCTCCCTTTCGAAGATGAGATTGCAGGAAGAAGTGAAGAACTTATATGCAAGTATAATCCTTCCTGGTCAGGAGGAGGAGAAACCAGACACCCGATTTATATTCCAGATGTAATGTATGATTATTTCGAAATGGTAGATCGTGAAGAGTACGATGTCAAAGTGGCTTTTACGAGAGAATCCTGGCATGGACGTATCTTTGCGAGCAGAGGCATCGGAGCATCGCTTTCGCCTGAAGATCTTGCAAGTTGGGATAAAGAACACCGGGCATTTCTTGCTAATGTTCCCGATGAATTTGAAGTACTTCATTACGCTGCGATTGCTGTGCTGAAAAAGAAGTAGAGGATAATATATGGAATTGCGAAAAATCAATTTGAAAGATGCAGTGGACCAATGGGAGTATACTACAGCTTTACCGGAAGATGAGAATGGTCTTACCAATCCATATCATGGCGTATCGTTAGAAGAATACATGGAGAGTGTTCTTCCAACATTGATTTCTTATGAACATCCTGTAAATATGCCGGATTGGTTTGTTCCGGAAACATATTATTATCTTTGGGACGAAGATAATTTGATTGGTGAGTTTAGAATAAGGCATCATTTAACAGAAGCGCTTCGTAACGGCGCAGGACATATTGGATACAGCATCGGTAAATCCTATCGAGGAAAAGGTTACGGCACAGCCGGATTAGGTCTTACAATCCAATTGGCAAAGGCCATTGTTCCGGAAGAGGAGATATATCTTCGTGTTAATAAGGATAATTTAGCTTCACAAAAATGTATGCTGGCTAACGGTGCGTATAAAGCAGGAGAAGACGAAGAACATTATTTTATGCGCATACCAAAATTATAGAGGGAAAAATGAACGCAAGAGAATATCTGGAAATATTGCATATAGCTGAAAAGTTGAAAGATACACCACGTCATTGCACCACTTCAAACGGCAGAGTTGAAAGTGTTGCAGAACATAGTTGGCGAATATCTCTCATGGCATTTCTTTTAAGGCATGAATTTCCTGATGCAAATATAGATAAAGTTGTAGATATGTGTCTGATTCATGATTTAGGAGAATGTTTTACGGGAGATATTCCTGCTTTTTTAAAGACAGATTCCGATCGTAAAACAGAAGATGATCTATTAAATTTATGGATAGAAAAACTTCCGGCAGAAATATCAAAAGACTTTAAAGGTCTCTATCAAGAGATGGAAGTGCAGGAAACAAAAGAGGCCAAGATATATAAAGCATTAGATAAACTTGAAGCACTTATTCAGCATAACGAATCACCCATTTCTACATGGTCTGAAAATGAATATGAACTAAATAAGACATATGCGTTTAACACAGTGGAGTTTTCAGAGTGGCTGACAGAATTGCGTAAAGAAATCCTAAAAGACACACTTGAAAAGATAGAGAAAGAAAAATAAAGTTTGATTTAATGTGGTAAGGGAAAATGAGAATAGAGCATATTGCAATGTATGTAAATGATTTGGATGCTTCAAAGGACTTCTTTGTAACATTTCTTGGCGGGGTATCTAACGCGGGATACTATAATGAAAAGACAGGATTCAAATCTTATTTTATTTCGTTTGAGGACGGAGCACGCCTTGAAATTATGAATAAATCGAATATGATTGATGATCCGAAAACGCTTAACCGTACCGGTTATGCTCATATAGCCTTTTCAGTAGGGAGTAAAGAAAAGGTGAATGAAGTTACGGAAAAAGCAAGAGAAGCCGGATTTGAAGTGATTAGCGGGCCGAGGACAACGGGAGACGGATACTACGAATCTTGTATAGTGGCTATTGAGAATAATCAGATAGAGATTACTGTATAACTTTTGGGTTTTCCGCACTAACGAAAGTGAATTATATTTCAATATAAATGGTTAAGAAAATCGGAGTTTGTAGGGAGGATCACTATGATAATCGAGTATAGATCGGCAACTAAAGAAGATGCTGAACTTCTGGTTGGAATTTATGATGCCGCATTTTATGACGATTATTTGAGATATGATACGTGTCCGGGATACGGAAACACAAAAGAATATATGGAGCAATCAATAACTGATTTTCCTAAATATGTGATCATCTCTGACGGAGAACCGGTTGGTTGCATTTCAATTAAAGCTATAGAAGCCGGGATATACGAAATAGGAGTTCTTTGCATTATTCCCAAGTTTCAAGGCAAAGGAATTGGGACACAAGCAATTCGGTTTATTAAGTCATTACATGAGGATTGGGAGAAACTTACCTTAGTAACACCCATAGATAAACTGGAAAATGTGAGATTTTATACTGAAAAATGTGGATTTCATATAGTATCCACTGAAAGAGCCGGTAATGTAGAACTTGCTCGCTTTGTAGTAGAAAGATAAATCGGAATATATTTTGACATAACGCACTATGCTTTATCGGGGTTTGAAGGGAAAAATCTATGGATAAAAATCCAATTTTTTTTAATAACAAAATTCAATTATTCTTTTCTGAGTTTGGAAAAGGAAGAAAAATGGTTTTATCAACTTCGAAGGACGGGATCGTATCATCAAGGATGATGAGTGTTGTTCAAATCGATGGAAAATTCTTTTTTCAAACGGATATAGAATTGAGAAAATATGGTCAGCTAAAAGCAAATAAGAATGTCGCATTATGTATAGACAATATTCAAATTGAAGGCGTTTGCGAGGAAATAGGAATTCCAACAAACAATGAAGACTTTTGTGAAGTTTTTAAAGAGTGCTTTAAAGGCTCCTACGATGCATATACTGAATTGAAAAATGAGAGATTATTTTCGGTAAGTCCCGTTTTTATTGAGAGGTGGGTTTACGGGGATGGAAAACCTTTTGTTGAAACCTTTGATATTTGTAAAAAGGAATATTGTTTCAAAGAATATAACGGAATTTAAACGGTTGATATAGCAAAATTTTTTACTGGACGATCTAATAAAATGGAGGGCTATTATGAAAAGAGAACTGGGAATAGCACGTTGTGGCCTTGCATGTTGCCTTTGTTCAGAAAATGTAACATGTAAAGGCTGCAAAAGAGATGGATTTAAAGAATTGTCCTGGTGCAAGGATGCAGAATGGTGCGAGGTTAGAAGGTGCGGGATTGATAAAAATGTGATTGGATGCTTTGAATGTGATCCCGCAGATTGCCGTAAGGGACTTTTTGCGGAAAAGATTAAGCCCCGTGCATTTTCTGAGTTTGCAAAAAGATACGGTGTTGAGGAACTTTTGGATTGCTTGGAACGCAATGAAAAGGCAGGCATAGTTTATCATCGCGAAGGAATCATGGGCGATTATGATGAGTTTGACGATTTGGAAGAATTAATTGAGTTTATTAAGGTAGGAAAAAGATAAATATATTTTGTTTTTACTAACTAAATTATATTTTGATTTTACGTGCCAAGGAGAAAGAGCGATGGCTGAAGAATTTTTGACATTAATGGCTGATTTGGATGATAAATCACAACAGACTTTGTCTGAATGGTATGAAGAAATTAAGAAAGCTGGTTTTACCGGAGCTCAAACGCCGGGACTTCCTTTTCATATCAGTATGGGTTGTTTTTCATTGGATAAAGAGGCTTCCGTAATTAATGAAATGAACGAACTGGCAATGCAGTTTTCTTCGATTCCCGTACATATAAGTCATATAGGCCTATTCGCAGGAGGAAAGGTGCTTTATGCTGCACCGGATATGAATCCGGCGAATCTTCTGGATTTGCGTCAGGCGATTAAAACAGAGACACAGGAAAAGTTTCCCTGGACACCGCACTGTACAATCATGATTGATGAAACGGAAACAATACAGGATGCATTACCGATTTTGATTGAGCATTTTCATCCTTTCATGGGAAGGATAACAAAACTTCATTTGTGTGCGTTTTGGCCAACAAGAGAGATTGCCACGGTTTATCTTAAAGAATAATAGAAAGATTTATATCCTAAGTATGAGGGGTTATGTTGAAGGAAAAAAGAGAATACAAGTCAAATCGGATTTTGTGGAGGTTGCGATGAAGAATTATACACAGGTATATGTTAAAAACAGTTTTGAAGCAGCAAAAACATACTGCAAAGCTTTTGGAGCAGAAATAACCCGGGAGTTTAAAAACGAAGATAACACTGCTTATGAGCACTGTGAGCTATCTGTAAACGGGGAAGGTTTTTTGGCATTGGCAGAAGCGAAAAATCCCTGTGATATAGATGTTGTACACAAAAACAAGTGGGAA
>JAFYHV010000168.1 GCA_017538995.1 Lachnospiraceae bacterium
AAGAAAAGCTGTAAAGGCGTAAAAATAATATCCCTTATACTTTTTATAGCAACCGTAGTCGCAACCGTTTTGTGTATTACATGTGCAATTATAATGACCGCAGGATCTTCCAAAATTGATGCCGCAATGAAACAGGCAGAAGCAAACGGATATAATGTCCAGGGTGAGATTTTTTATAACGGAATTAAAATCGGAAACATCGATCTTCCCGACCCTGAAAACTGGCACTCCGATGTTCCTGCAATTCAGGAAAAGTTTGATGAAGGTTCAGTAAGTTTTGTAGCAGGATTGTATCTTTTCGTAATGACCGGTGTTCTGGTATGGACGGATATTGTGCTGTTCCTCTTCCACAGTGTATTCTCAATCATTGTTAAAGAAGAAACACCTTTCAGTGATAAAGTTATCAGAAGATTGTTAATCTCTCTTATTCTTGTCACAGTTTTCATCGGTGGCACCGCAGGCTGGGGCTTTGCAATCCTTGGCGGATTTGCAACCTGGGCTATCATTACCATCATGCAGTACGGAAAAGAGCTTCAGATTCAGTCTGACGAAACATTATAAGGAGGTGGCACTATGGGAAAAATCATTTTAAGACTTGACCGTGTAATGGCCGACAGAAAAGTGTCATTAAATGAACTCGCCGAAAAAGTAGGCGTATCCAATGTTAACCTTTCCAAAATGAAAACAGGCAAGATAAGTGCGATCCGCTTCTCCACTTTGGAAGCCATCTGTGAAGCACTCGAGTGCCAGCCCGGCGATATACTCGAGTACAGCAACGAAGAATGATTAAAGCGTTTGTTGTTTTATTGGCAGTATTAATCTCTTATTTAATCATTTTGGAAATGTAACCATAGATAAAGGACGGGGTGAAATGCCCCGTCCTATTTATTTCTCATAACTGAAGGTCTCCAAGAATCTCTTAAGTCTGTCTGTTTTGGGTTTGTCAAAAAACTCCGCGGGACTTCCCTCTTCAACGATTTTTCCGTTCTCAAGGAAAATAACCCTGTCCGCAACGGCTTTTGCAAAAGCCATCTCATGCGTAACTATAAGCATGGTCCTTCCTTCCTTTGCAAGAGCCAAAACCACATCCAGAACTTCCCTTACCATCTCGGGATCAAGCGCTGCGGTTATCTCGTCCAAAAGAAGCACCTCAGGGTGCATTATAAGCGCCCTTACTATCGCAACTCTCTGCTTCTGACCGCCGGATAACTGTCTCGGATAGTTGTCTTTTTTCGATAAAAGACCGACTCTGTCCAAAAGCTTTAATGCTTCTTCGGTGACCTCGGCTTTATTTCTTTTTTTGACCTTTATCGGCGCAAGCGTAATGTTCTGAAGGATTGTTTTATGAGGAAAAAGATCGTAGCTTTGAAATACCATTCCGATTTTCTCTCTGGTCTTGCTTAGATTCTTTTTATTAGGATTTACCTTTTCATCTCCTAAAAGAACCTCGCCCTCTTCAATATCCTCAAGTCCGTTAAGGCAGCGAAGAAACGTACTTTTTCCGCAGCCCGAAGGTCCGACTATAACCACAACTTCGCCTTTTTTTACTGTTAATGAAAGATTGTCGAGAACCACAATATCATCAAATCTTTTACTTAAATTGTTTACTTTTAAAATCTCTTCCATATCAGTTCTCCCACTTCTTTTCAAGGTATTTTGACAACAGGCTTATCGGATAGCATGCCAGAAAATATAAAAGAAAAATCGTGGCAAAAACTCCGAAAGCCGCATTTGGCGAACTCTTTCTGTTGGCCTCTATTATCTGCTGCCCCACTTTCAAAACCTCGACGATTCCAATCATCATAACAAGACTCGTGGTCTTAATCATTCTCGTGATAAGGTTTATTGAAAGCGGTATGAGGCGCCTTATTATCTGCGGAATAATTACGTGAAAATAAGTCTGCGCTGTGTTCATTCCAAGCGCCGCGCTGCTCTCGTACTGAATCGTGTCTATTCCCGACAGCGCTCCTCTGACCAAATCCGACATCTCCGCGGTTCCCCAGAAAGAAAAGACGATGACTGCGGAAACCTCAGCCGATAAGTTTAATCCGAGCACCTTTGTGGCGCCGAAATAAACGATGAACAAAAGCACCATCTGCGGCATTATTCTGACTATTTCCAGATATACTCTCGAAAAAACATTGATAACAGGATTTTTAAGCGTCATCAGTGCTCCGAGTATGATGCCCAAGAATATGCTTATAGCAACGGAAATAAGGCTTATATAAAGCGCCACACCGAGGCCTCCGAGGAGGCGGAGCATATTATTTCCTTTCAGTAAAACTTCAAATCCCATGTTAATCTCCAAACATTTTAAATCTTGCTTTTTTCTCGACTATACTTCCCAAAACCGATACCGGAAGCAGCATAATCACATAAAAAATTACAAGCATAAAAAGACATTCCGTCGTGTTGTAATAAAGACCGATTAAATCCTTGGCCGTAAACATCAAATCCATCAGGCTTATCGCAGAAAAAACGCTTGTTTCTTTTAGGAGAAAAATGAGGTTTGCTACCACCGCAGGCACGCTTAAGGTGATTGCCTGAGGAAGAATTACGGATGTAAAAAGCTGCCTCTTTTTCATACCGAGTGCCAGTGCGCTTTCGGTCTGCGATAACTTAACCGCACCCAGTCCGCTCCTGAAACTTTCTGCCATATAGCTTCCGCCCAAAAGGCCGAGTCCTATGGCTCCGCAGGCTTCGGCCGATATAGAAATTCCAAGTTTCGGAAGTCCGAAGTATACGAAGAAAAGCTGCACGAGAAGCGGAGTGTTTCTGAAAAGCTCAACATACACCTTTACCACTGCCGAGAAAAACGGAATTTTAAAATGCAGTATAAACGCCGAAATCACTCCTATCCCGAGGGAAAGAGCAATTCCGATCCACCCTATTTTAATTGTCAGCATAAATGCCTTTATATACAAAGGCAGATAATCCTTGATTACGTTAAAATCCATTACTTTTTCCTGTGATCGATTTTCTTTGCCATAAATGTTCCGAGATTCTGAATAATCTGGAAAATTACTATAAGCAGCACAACCGTTACAATCATGATGTCGGTCTGCCATCTGTAATATCCGTATCTTACAGCGATATCACCCAATCCTCCCCCGCCGACTGTTCCGGACATTGCTGAATATCCTAAAAGAAGCCCTGTGGTGATTGTTACTCCCGTAAAAAGAGAAGTTTTCGCTTCAACCAAAAGCACCTTAAAAATAATCTGCAGGTTGCTTGCACCCATTGCCTTTGCGGCCTCTATTACGCCCGCATCAACTTCATTTAAGGATGACTCCACAACTCTTGCTATATAAGGCGCCGCGCAGATTACAAGCGGCACTATAGTGGCCGTCGAACCGTAACTTTTTCCGACTATTAATCTCGTAAAAGGGATTAACAGAATCAGTAAAATCAAGAATGGAATACTCCTTATGATGTTGCAGATAAAATCTCCGATTCCGTAAATAATTTTGTTGGGTTTAAGCCCCTTGGAATTCGTTACATAAAGAAGAATTCCAAGAGGAAGCCCGAGCAGGTATCCGACAAGTGTGGACCCTAACGTCATATATAACGTATCCCTTATTCCTTCAATGATCATTCCTATTACTTTGCTGTCAAACATTTTTCTTACCTCTATGCTTCGCCTTCATAATCGGCTACAGCCAGTCCGTTCTCTTTCAGATATAAAATAATCTCTTCCGATACCGCCTCATCCTCAGGCAGTGCAAGAATCATTTCGCCTCTTGCCTTTCCGCCCACGTTTCTCGTATCGGCTTTAAGGATATTTACCGGTGTTTTGAATTTTAAAATCATATTTGAAATAACCGGCTCGTATGCCGAATTTTCCTTAAACACAATTCTGATTTTTCTTTTTGTATCAAGGCTTTTAAGCGGTGTGTAATTGATTTCGCTTCCCGTAATTAATTCTTTTGCCGCATCGGACGAAGGTGATTCGAAAATCTTATCCACCTCTCCCTCTTCGGCGAGTTTTCCGTTGTCGATAATTGCAACATGCTTACAAACTTCAGTGACTACGGACATCTGATGCGTGATGATTACGATGGTAATTCCGAGCGTTTCGTTTATTTCTTTTAGGAGCTTTAATATTGAATCGGTGGTCTGCGGATCGAGTGCCGAGGTTGCTTCGTCGCATAAAAGAATGCTCGGATTTGTTGCCAGTGCTCTGGCTATGGCAACTCTCTGTTTCTGACCGCCGGAAAGCTGTGAGGGAAAAGCCTTTTCCTTATCTTCCAGGTTGACCGTCTTTAAGAGTTCCTTGGCTCTGGCTCTTGCTTCCTTTCTTTTCGTGCCAGCAATTTCCAGAGGAAAGCAGATGTTGTCGAGGACATTCTTCTGCTCTAAGAGATTAAAATTCTGGAAAATCATTCCGATTTCGCGACGCTTTATTCTTAGCTCTTTTTCACTTAATGTCGAAAGATTAATTCCGTCTATAAGAATGCTTCCCTGCGTCGGTTTTTCAAGATAATTCACCGTTCTGACCAGGGTGCTTTTTCCGGCTCCGGACATTCCGATGATACCGAAAATATCGCCCTTTTCTATTGAGAGTGAAACATCATTTAACGCAGTTACCGTATGCCCTTTTATTTCAAATATTTTTGTAAGGTTTTTTATTTCTATCTCGCTCATTGCTTTTAACCTCAGTTTTGATAACGTACCTTTGGGTACGAAAATTCGGGCGGAGGCTTTGAACCCTCCGCCCGACGATTAGCCTTTTTTACACTTATTTTTCATAGAAGATTACTGCGCCGTCGTAGGTGTCTTCGATGAACTTTTTAATTTCATCAGATCTAAGTACACTTACGAGTGCTTTGATTTTGTCGCTGTTTTCGTTACCTTCGTATACTGTAACGATGTTAACGTATGTCTTAGCCGCTTCGGAATCGCTTGCTTCATATGCGATTGAATCTTTTCCTACGGAGTAACCTGCTTCAAGTGCATAGTTACCGTTTAAGATAACGTATTCAACTTCTTTTACGACTCTTGCAACCTGAGCTGCTTCAAGCTCTACGAATTCGATGTTATGAGGGTTTTCTGTTACATCATTTACTGTTGCTGTGAGGCCTACACCGTCCTTTAATGTGATTAGACCGTTGTCCTGAAGAAGTAAAAGTGCTCTTGCTTCGTTTGTTGTATCGTTGGGAATTGCAATCTTGTCACCGTCTGCGATTTCGTCAAGGCTTGCCTTCTTGCCGGGGTAAATTCCGAAAGGCTCATAGTGAATTTCGCCTGCAACTACAAGGTGTGTTCCCTGTTCAGCGTTGAAGCTGTCAAGGTAAGGCACGTGCTGGAAATAGTTTGCATCAAATTCGCCTGACTCTACTACAAGGTTGGGCTGTACATAATCGTCAAATTCTACAATATCAAGTTTGTAACCATAGCCTTCAAGAATCTTTGCTGCCTCTTCAAGAATTTCTGCATGAGGTACGGGTGTTGCCGCAATCTTGATTGTTTCGCCGTTTCCGTTGGGAATTGCATCTTCTTCTGCAACAACTGCTTCTTCAGCGTCTGCATTTCCTACAACACCGCCTTCAACAACGAGTGTGTTTTCATAATCTGCACCGTATGTTCCGATAAGAGTTGCTTCATAATCTGCATGGAAGAAGTTTTCTTCACCAAGCTTAACAGTTTCTTCATTTAACCAGTTTGCAAGAGTGTCGTTGCCTTTTGATACTGCAGGAGCGATTGTGTCCTGGCTTCCGAGTGACGGAATACCAACCACGAATCCGGGGTTTTCGATAGCGTAAGCAATAACCTCTGTGTTGTCGTTAGCCCATGCAACGCCTGTTCCGTTTTCAAAGGATGTCTTAGCCGATGCATATGTATCAAACTTCTGAAGCTTGATGTCGGGATAATTCTTTTCAAGGTATGTTTCTGCTGTTGTACCTGAAATAACGATTACCTGATCGTCAGCACCAATCTGCGAAAGGTCTGTGATTACGTTGTCTTCAGGTGATACAACACCGAGTGCTACGTTCATGTAAGGAAGTGTAAAGTCAACCTTCTCTGCTCTTTCTTCTGTTACGGTGAAGTTTGCAAGTACAATGTCAACCTTACCTGTTTCAAGATACTCTACTCTGCTGGCTGCCTCTGTCGAAACATAGTTGATTTCTACTCCGAGGTCCTCGCCGATTCTTTCTGCGAAGTAAACATCGTAACCCTGATATTTACCGTTTTCATCTACATATCCGAACGGGTTCTTGTCTGAGAATACTCCGATGTTTATCTTTCCGCTCTCTTTTATTTCATCAAGTGTTCTGTATACCTTTGCTGCTTCTGAACCCGCAACACTTACTGTGTTTCCGCCTGCAGCTGTGTTAGCGCAGCCTGTAAATGTTGCAATTGCCAGTCCTGCTGTTAAAATACCTGTTACTATTTTTCCAAAATTCTTTTTCATGATCTTTTTATCCTCTTTTCTCTAAATAATTACTTATGTGTGTTTTTATGTGTTTCTGTATTTTGCATCCTGCGGCTTTCTCTTTACAAAAGAAAAAGCCCGGGGTTTTAAACTCCCGAGCCAAATTAACGTTTCATCCGAAATGACAAACTAATCCGTGCAGGTGCATGACAAATGAGCCAAACACCCGGTTTTCATACAGGCCCGGGAGAAAAGCATTCGACAGCAACACATACACATTGAGTTGTAATTAATTGCAAATGTTTTCATTTTGTCATGTCTCCTTTCGTTTCAATAATCGATACTATAAACCTACCAATTTGGTATGTCAATAGGTTTTTTAAAAATTTTTTTATTTATTTTTTCCGGAATGCGTGCAAAGATACGTAATTACAGGCATTGTAGCGATATTTATATATATGTATCTTAGCCATGAAACAGGTCCTAAAAAGCATGTCGCAAGATACATAAGCGGAATAATCATCAGGGAAAGACCCTTTTTATCTTTTCTGTATAAAAGATAAAAGAAAGCTAAAATATATCCCCAGACATACATGGCGCCCTTCCATGCCCATCCGAAAAGAGGCACGCGGAGTCGTCCGTCGGTATCCTTAAAGAGATAATCCATAATCGCGGTTCCGAAAGGAAGCAGGTTTTTGTTTGCAACCATCGGATAATCGCCGTAGATTGGTTCGGTGAAAAGTTTCGTGGTTCCGCCTAAAAAGTAAGGATAATCAAAAGGAAGATAATAGCCTGCCGTAAGTCCTGCGATGGTTTCTATGTACTCTGTCGGATATTTAAGTCCGATTTTTACAACGAGTTTAAGGAAATTCATCTTATTGGTTTTAAGCAGTGTTTCGTTTGCATCTTTTTTAATCGAGTCTGAAATCACATACGAATACTTTGAAAGAGACTCTTCCGGAATATAAGAAATAATCTCGTTATATTCAATATCCTTAAGTTCATCCTTATGGTAAACGGCCACTCTCGCAAGGCACATAAGAGGAACCGACATACTCTCTCTTTCCGTGTCTTTTATGTATGCGCCCGTGGTGTTTATAAGAAGTTTTTCCGTGCCCTTAAAACAAAGGATGGCTGCAAGGATAACTCCTAAAAATACCAGTTTTTTCTTTAAGCCTTTCTGGAGAAGGATTGCAATAATTCCGCCTGCTGCCACAGCATAAATCATGTTGTTTCTGAAGTGGCAGGAAAGCACTAAGAATACGGCTGTACCAATGCCGAATGCAATCTTCTTTGCGATTCCCTTTGAAGCATCATCCATAAATCTTAAGAAGAATGTAAGTGCCACCATGATGAATGCTGCGGAAAGCACTCCTTTTATGGTGGATACCGCAAACCAGGAATTTACGGGGTTAAAAAGAAATACGAAAAGAACCGCAAGTCTTAACGCTTTTTTAACTTTCTTTTCGTAGAGATATTCCATGAAAAATGCTTCGGAGCCCGAAAGGATAAGCATCTGAATCAGCGAATAGATAATCATTCCTGCATTAATATTTCCGCGGTTGTAGCCCCATTCGTAGGCCTTTCCCAGGAAAAGCGTGTGCAGGATCGAATGGTGTGTGGACATGCTGTTCGTCATATATGTGTAAACCTGATCGTCCGCATCATAAATGAAATTAACCGGCCACCAGTATAAAAGAACCGGAATGAAGCTTACAAAAATCACAGCCCAGATTATTACAAATGCGAGCCATGGTTTTTTTATGAGGAAGTTTGGTTTCTCTTCTTTTTTATCGTCAGAGATTTTGTTAAAGAATCCGAAAAGTTCCGAAAAAAGAGGAATAACAAAGAAAGCCATTCCTATGGATAAAGGAATTGAAACAAGGATTGTCGTTCCTTTTACGGAAAGGGAGTTGTTTCCGAAGACCATAAATGCGCCCCAGATTGAAATGAGGCTTAAAAGCCATCCGGGTATTGCAGAAAAGATGATTCTTCTTTTATCCTTAATTACTTCCTTCGTAAAGAAGCGGTTTAAAAGGATAATGTCCAATGCAAAAAAGGCTACGCACGAAGGATTCCAGCCGTAAATTTCGGTTCCGAAAAAGACTCTCTGCGGGTCTGTAATTTCCGTTATGTAACTGAACGATAATGCGTTTACAAATGCCAGAACGACTATCGCCGCTCTCCTAATCCATATTTTCTTTGTGCCTGAATCCTTCATTTTTTAGTCCTATTTTCTTCTTTTATGTATTGTAATAATCAGAAAGATACCCATACCGAATGCGCCGACAAATCCGCCGAATCCGAGTGCCGGAATGCCGAGAATCTGTGGCTGCATGTTAGTGGTGCAGATCATGGCTGAGCTTATAATAACTGAAGCCATGATGATGCATAAAATCATATCTCCGACGAGCGTTTCCACTCTCTTCATAAGCGGTTCAAAGCCGACGGGTTCGATATTAATCTTCGTCTGGCCTTTGATGACCGACTTCATCATATCGGCCGAAAGAGACGGAATTGTAAGCGATTTTTTGGCCGAATCATATACCGCTTTGGCATCGCCGATCATCTCCTGCTTTAAGTCAAATTCATCAAGCATATCCTGCATGACTTTGCCGGAGAAAAGCTGCGCCATATTCACATCGACATCAAGCTTTGTAACAACACCCTCAATGGTAATAAGGGCACGTACAAGCATTGAAAAGCCCCTCGGGAGCGATATGCCGTGCGAGGATGCGAGTTCCACCACATCACCCAAAAGCTCACCGATGTTTAAGTCTTCGAGACTCATGGAGCAGTAGCGGTCCATCATATTGTCTATATCATTGAAAAGCGCGGGATGATTGATTTCCTTGGTCGGTTTTCCGAGAGACAATACCGCATTTTTCATGAGGTTTACATCTTTTTGAACCACTGCCGTTATGGCGGTTTTAAGGATGTTCTGCTCCTTTTTTCCAAAGCGTCCGATCATGCCCCAGTCAAGCCAGACAATCTTTCCGTTTAAGATTTCCAGATTGCCCTGATGAGGATCAGCATGGAACAGTCCGTCGTCAAGCACCTGTTTTAAGAAGTTGTTGACGAGCTTGGTGGCTACTTCCTTGCGGTCATATCCTTCGCTGTCAAGCTTGGCGATATTTCCGATGGAAAAGCCGTCGATATAGCTCATGGTAAGGACACGCTGAGTCGTGTAATCCTCTAAAATATTTGGTGCGGTGACGTAATTGATTCCCTCCATATTTCGAAGGAATTCAAGCGTTGTTTCGGCTTCAATACGAAAATCCAGCTCATTAATTGATACTTCTTTTAACTCCTCAACGAGCATATTAAAATCTATCGTCTGATTAATCGGAGAAATGCGCGCCATCTTTGCAGCCTTTGAAAGAAGGGCAAAGTCCTTCATCATCATATCTGCGACATACGGGCGCTGAACCTTTATAACCACTTTTCTTCCATCGGGCAAAACTGCGGCGTGAACCTGCGCTATCGATGCGCTGCCTAAAGGTTTTTCGTCTATGGATTTAAAGAGTTCGTCTATCGGTTTGCCGAGTTCGTTCTCGATTTCTTTTTTTATGATGTCTATTTCAAGTGGTGTAACGTCGGCTCGTAAAAGTTCGAGTTCCTCACAGTACTCCTTAGGCAGAAAGTCGCCTCTCGAGCTCATTATCTGACCGATTTTTATAAATGTCGGGCCGAGGTCTTCGAGAATATGTCTTAAGTTCTCGGGTGTCAGACCGTTTTTGACTATATTGTGTTTTCTTATAACACTTAAAATCTCTTCGAGGCGCTTGGTCTCGTCAAACATTTCTCTGGGGATGCTTCTTAACTTCATTTCAGTCCTGGTCATTTTCAGCACCTCCCTTCGATTCTTCTATCGCTTTTAGGTTTGCGCCTTCTATTCTGTTTGATGTATTAATTGCAACGGATTTTGTTCCGTCATCTTCTTTTCCGGCTTCAAAAGAAAACGCTTTCGAGCCGTACTCGGGCTTCTTTTCAAATTCGAGATTTCGCTCAACTACTTTTCCTTCTTCGTCTTTAACGGCATTGTAGTGCACACTTCTTCCGTGGCCGAGTTCGAGCGAATTGTCTTCTTTTTCGCGCTCTTTGCGCTTCTTCATTATTTCCTCGCGATTGCCGTTGTAAAGGAGCTCCTCGTTGTCCACGGCGCCAAGGCCAAGCACCTCGCTTCCTCTCTTCAGCAAATCTTTTATTTCGTCGTTTTGTTCATCAATGGTTCCCAGTCCGGCGAGAATTATTTTTTTGGTCACATCAGTTACCATACTCATGATTAAATCACCTTCTTTTTATACGTCCATTAATCAAAAACTATATAAATACATTATACTTCATCCCCCAAAAAATAAAAGCCAGGATACTCAATATCCTTGACTTCACAAATGATTGGTTTATAATAATTATAGGTGCTACCGATAGACGGTTGCCCAACAGAATTTTAAAGTCTTAAAATAACTGCCCTGGACCGGCGGTTATTTTTTTGTGTCATGACTTATCAAATAAATGACAGTTTATTCTTCCTCATAATTCATGGATTCGAGGAATACTCCCAGGGACTTTGCCATGTTTTCGATTGTAATCTCGTCAAACCAGGATAGATTGACCGTTTTGTTAAACTCATCTCTGATTCCCATCATATATTCCCTATATTGGACGGAGCTTATTTCTTCGTCATTTTCATTATAGTATGTGACGGTTCTGTCGTTCCCGTCATCTATAAGTTTCTGTGAAGTGAATTTTTCAAGCACAAGAGAATTTATCTGTACAGACATCAGATAATTCTGAATGAAATAACTTTCATCGTCGTAATCAGTTCTTCCCTCCACTAAATATTTGTATACATCCTGATATCTGTTTGGGGTATAGTTGCAGAGCAGTTCTTCAATATCATACAAAGCAGGCTGTGATAATTCGCTGTTTATTTTTTTCTTTTCGATACCTCCGTCCTCTGTGACTTCGTAAGTTTCAAGGAAACATATGCCGTCGGCATCGCGGCCTGATAAAATCACTTCGGGCAAACCGTTCATGTTGAGATCTGTGAGAGCGTATTTATATACGGATTCCGGTTTTTCTTCTTCAGTTTCATCCACTACAGTCTCATCAGTTTCATTAATTTCATCCGTATTTGTTTCATCCTGCGCTTCAACAACTTTCCACTTATCCGCATTATCAAATAAAATCTTTACGGGATAAACATACTCAATATCCACATTGCCCCAGGTTTCCTCGTCTGCAAGGTAAAATGTCTGAGACTCATATTCAAATGATTTTCCGTCTTCGGATAATTCAATATCAAACGAGTAATATGCCCCCCAGCTTTCGTAGGGAGATTCAAGAATATTAATAGTGTTTTCTTCTTCACTGATCCATGATAAGTTGACGCCGGAGCACTCAGTAAAACCATCTCTTGCAGCTTCATAATAAAGCACGCATCTGCCCCAGTCTCCTTCGGTAATATCAAAATATGAACCGTCTTCAGAAACCCACTTGCCTTTTATAATTTCAAAAATTTCATTGCTTACCTGCTCGGCTAATTTTATTCTCTCTGATATCTGGTACGCTGTGATTGCCTGATTTCTCTGCTCTTCAAGTGTATAATATTTTTCCTTATCTCCCTGTTCATCAGTCCATCCAAGATCGTCTGCCCAGTAGTGCCAGATGGTCGCATATTCGTCGGAATCAAGATATCTGAAATATATTTCTGTCCATGAACCATGCGCCTGAACCGAATTAATTTTCGAAGGATTATCAGAATAAATGACCAGAGTATTATATTTTGTTTCTTTTTCGGAATATGGGTCGTCACCTGTATAAAAAGTATAGCCATCAAGCGAATCTGTGCCTTTAAATTTGATTTCAACTCTGTCGTTATAATACGTGGTTTTGGTTATATACAAAGAATCGTAATGCTTAATATCTTTCACATTGTAAGTATATGTTGCGGTTTTTCCGCAGCCTGAAAGTAAAAGGACGTTTATGATTACTGCTAATATAACTAAAATTTTATTTCTCACGGTTTTTCCTCCCGTTATCATCTCTTTTATGATAAAGATACGGCTAAGAAGCGATTCTTTTATGGTTTTGATCATAAAAGAAACCAATATTTTTTAAATTATTCCCCTAAAAACTTTTATATAAATCGTATATTATTCAGAAATGATTTTTAAACCCCATACAATAATTATTCTACAGTATTTCACGGAGGGAATAAAGAATGAAAAAAAGCTATGTTTTTTGCATAACAATCGCACTTGCGACCGTCGGTCTTTTATCCGGATGCACAAATAAAACCACCGATCCGGTTGTAATTGAACCTATAGAAACTTTGATTAAAGTTGAGGCACAAGAAGAGGTGGCAGAAAAAGAAACTGTTGATGAAGCGACTGACGACACTTCCGGTAACGAAAAAGAACCCGAAAAGGAATATGAACCTCTTAATGGAACCGGATACATCGGAGATTATAAATATATACTCGAGGAAGCGGAGGAAAACGGTCCGGACTATGACCGCGGATGGTTTCTTGAAACCGCTGAAGGTACGAATGAATGCATAATTGCAATCTGTGCGGGCAAAAAAAGCACAGGAGGCCATTCGATAAATATCGTCGATATGGATTACGACGAAAACGATGACCTTGTAAATATAACCGTAAAAGAAACATCCCCGGAAGGCGCTACGGTAACCGACGCTTTTACATGGCCCACCTGCTATATTTACTTTAGTGCACGTCCTAAGAATGTTAAGGTTGTAAACACTGACGGAGATGAATTGACTTATCAGGGCGGATACCAGGAAGAATTCGTTGCCGGCAAAGACCATATCGCGGTTTTCATCGCAGGCGCAGGAGAAATCTCACAGAAGACCTATATCTATAAAACCGATGACGGCAGATACCGCTATGTAAATGTTACCGCCGTCACCGAAAGCTGGGGAAGCACAAAATGGAAAGAAACACTCAAGGGTTCAGGCGTTGTGGATACAAAAGAAGAAATCGTCGAAGTAGCAAAAATGCATAATTCCTGCGGAACCGTAATGTATACA
>JAFYHV010000031.1 GCA_017538995.1 Lachnospiraceae bacterium
CGATGTTGTCAGAGGCGCGAAGGAAAGATATCTTCAGATGGGCTTTAACGATTATCTGACCAAACCCATCGACAGCGCTAAGCTTGAAAAGATGCTGATTGAATATCTTCCTGCAGAGAAGACCGAGATTGTTGAAAAAGACGCAAAGAGCGAAAGAACAGAAGAGCCTGAGAGCGAACTTAAAAAAGCTCTTAAAAGAAACGGCGTAGACGTTAATATCGGCATTGCTTTCACCGGAGACGATGAAGATATATATATGTCTCTTTTAGGAGAGTATGCTGCGGAAGAAGTTGAAAAGTCTGCTAACATAAAAGAATGTTACCGCACGAAGGACTGGAAGAATTACGAAGTGTATGTGCACTCGCTTAAGAGTACTTCGAAGATGATCGGAGCTTCCGCTCTGGCAGAAATTGCCGCAGAGAGCGAGGCTGCATCAAACGTTCAGAATACGCTTGTGATTGACAACAATCACGACAGAATGATGGAAATGTATGCTGCACTTGCAGCCGTTATCAGAGAACACATCGGTTCCGATACCGTTTCCGTTTCCAAAAATGATGATGAAATACTGGAGTTTTTACCTGAAGAATGAATAAGACCTTATCAGGAATAGTTTCATACATATCAATCATAATCGGAGCTTTGCTTGCGAGTTTTTCAGTTGCATGCATCTTACTTCCCAACGATGCAATCGACTACGGTACCGCAGGTATTTCGATTATCATAAGCAAGCTGACGGGATTTAACCTTTCAGTATGCGTTGCTTTGATTTTTGCACCGTTCGTAATTGCGGGAGCATTTTTCCTCGGCATGAAATTTACGATTAAGGCAATCACGGGTTCGCTTGCATATACTTTGGGACTTGCGTTTTTTGAGCATATTCCTTTCGAACTTAACACAGAACATTTTCTTGCTGTTGCATTCGGCGGAGCTGTTTTAGGATTCGGACTTTCAATCATTCTTCGTAACGGCGGATGTATCGACGGTTCGGAAATTCTGGCTAACATCATTCTTAAAAAGATTACTGACAAGACCGGCAAGAACTTCAGTATGATGCCTATCTTGATTGCATTTAACTCTGTGGTTTATCTGGCTGTATTTATTTTAATTGACAGAAATGCCGCACTTTTAAGCCTTTTGGTATACGTTGTGGCGTCCCTCGTAATTGACCGTTACACCGATCATTTCGAAGCCATCAAACAGGTTACGATTATTACGAAGGACGAAGACCTGCTTATCAATGCGATTAAAGAAGACCTTAACAAGACCTGTACAATCATTGAATCCAAAGGTGCGATTGCTGGCGAAAACAAAACGCTTATCTGCTACGTTAACTACTTCGAACTGCAGAAGCTTCGTGACATTATTCAGAAAAACAAAGGTACTTTCAGTACCGTTCAAACCATAGACGAAATTATTAGATAACTAAAAGAGGATTGCTGCGTGTTTAAAAACAGTCTTTCAACAAAAATCTTAATAATGGTGGAGGTTATTCTTTTAATCTCCAGTTCTTTGTTCTGCACGGTTTCAATTTCCAGAGCAAGATCCAGTATCAGAAAATCCATTCAGCAGAGAATGCTTGATATCGCCAACTGCGCCGCCGCATCGGTTAACGGTGATGTTTTAAAACTTTTATCGGCCGACAATGTCGGAGGGGAAGAATCGCAGGAAGTTTATAAAACGCTTGCGGTATTCAGAGATAACGTAGAACTTACATACGTTTACTGTATCAAGCAGGAAAGCGAAATGCATTATATTTTCACACTCGACTTAGACCCGCTCACTCCCGCAAGCTACGGTGAAGAAGTAGAATATACACTTGCACTCGACAGTGCGGGCCACGGAACGGCAGCAGTCGATGAAGTTCCCTATACCGACAAGTGGGGCGAGTTTTATTCGGCATACAGTCCCGTGTTTGATTCCGAAGGAAATGTTGCAGGTGTCGTTGCGGTAGACTTTGCAGTGGACTGGTTTGAAGACCAGCTTTCCGCACAGACTCGTTCAACGATTTCAAGTTATTTGATTATCTTAATTTTCTGTCTTTTAGTCGGCGGTATTTTGGCATTGCTTACCGTTCGTCCTTACGTGCGTCAGCAGGGCGAACTCTTGGAAGAGAAGGTCAGAGCAGAGAGTGCAAACCATGCAAAGAGTGATTTCCTTGCAAACATGTCTCACGAAATCAGAACACCCATTAATGCAGTGCTCGGTATGAACGAAATGATTCTTCGTGAAGACCGCCGTGCTCTTAAAACAGATGACAACGATATAGATTCCGAGACCGCAAAAGATGCTCTTAAAAACATCGGTGTTTATGCTGCAGATGTAGAAAATGCAGGCCACAATCTTTTAGCACTTGTAAATGATATTTTAGACTTTTCCAAGATTGAGGCAGGCCGTCTCGATCTCGTTGAAGCGCCTTACAAGCTCACATCGATTTTAAATAATATAAGCAACATGGTGCTTTTCAAAGCACAGGATAAGGGCCTTAATTTTATCATCGATGTTGACGAGACTCTTCCTAACGAACTACTCGGCGATGAAATGCGAGTAAAACAGATACTCACGAACATCTTAAACAACGCCGTTAAATACACCGAAAAAGGTCACGTAAAACTTACCCTTAAAGGTGAGAGACAAAGCGAAGAGAAAATTCTTTTAACGGTTCAGGTTGAAGACACCGGTATCGGTATCAAAGAAGAAGACCGTGCGAAACTTTTCACACAGTTCCAGAGACTTGAGATGGAGAGAAACTCTACCGTTGAAGGTACGGGACTCGGACTTGTAATTACGCAGCGCCTCCTTGAAATGATGGGCGGAAGCATTTCCGTTGAGAGTGAATACGGCAAGGGCTCAACTTTTACGGTTTATATTCCTCAGAAGGTTGTAAGCGCCGATGCAGTCGGAGATTTCCAGGCGCGCTTTAAGGCAAACGTTATTGAAGCGAAGACATACAGAGAATCCTTCCGTGCGCCTTCGGCACATATTCTGATTGTAGACGATACAAGAATCAACTTAACCGTTGCGGTTAATTTACTTAAGAATACAGGCATGCAGATTGATACCGCTACAGGCGGCGCTAAGGCCGTTTCTATGGCCGAAAAGAATGCATACGACATAATTCTCATGGATCAGCGTATGCCCGAAATGGACGGCACAGAAGCGCTTCACCGCATACGTGCGACAGAGGGCGGCAAGAGCAGCTTCGCACCTGTTATATGTCTTACCGCTGACGCGGTTGTCGGCGCGAAAGAAAGATATTTGTCAGAGGGCTTTTCTGATTATCTTACCAAGCCCATCGACAGTTATGAACTTGAAAAGATGCTCATGAAACATCTGCCTAAGGAAAAGGTTGAGCTTGTTCGTGACGAGAACGATAAGGCTTCTCAAGAGCCCGTAAAAGAAGGAGATTTCTCTGCACTTACAAATGCAGGCATAGATACAAAGACAGGTCTTAAATACTGTCAGAATGAAGAGAGTTTTTACCGTACCGTTTTAGCAGAATTTGCGGAAGTATCCAATGAGAAGAG
>JAFYHV010000169.1 GCA_017538995.1 Lachnospiraceae bacterium
ATAACTCTTGTCATCCATAATGATGCAAAGAGGAATAATTTCAATCTGATATTTTTCGATTAATTCTTTTGAAAGGTCGCAGGTGCTGTCTGCTATAATTACTGTCTTGCCCATCTTGTTTGCTCCTTTTCTCATAGTTAATTAATTATACCATATAACCAAGGGTTTTGTACAATATCATACAAGTAAAAAAGATTGCGTCGTTCTTCACGCAATCTTTTAATTTTTTTAACACGGCATCCGCATTATAAAGGCTTTTAATGCCTTTGTACCATCAGAACTTGCCAAGAGCTGAACTGCGGTTTTTCCGTCCAGTGCTGAAATAGGTCTGTTTATCCATTCTTTCATGCCGTTCCCTAAAGTATGATATAAAGCATCTGCCACATCCTGCGGAATTCCTTTGATTTTTATATGAGAACTCTTAATGTAACTCATGTAATTATTCCATTTTTTATCACTGTACTCTTTGCAGTAGAAGTCAATCATTTATATTCCTCAAATTACTTACTATTCCTTGAATTAAGGAGCATTATCATGCCGTCGTAAACATAGTCTTCGATTTCTTTTTTACGTTCTTCCTCTCTGATGTCTTTCATAAGGAAGAGGAATAAAAGAACCTGAGAGCTTAATACATTCTTTCTGTAAGCCTCATCTTCCTCGGTGAAAATGCCTTCTTCGTAGCCTGAGTTAAGGTACTGTTTTAAAAGCATTTCGATGAAAGTACTTGCCGTGCAGGGGTCGTATTTTTCAGGATTTTCTTTTACAGGCGCTTCCTTTAACGCAGGGCTTAAATTACGCACGAAACTCATAATGGACTGGATGGTATCTTCGCCGAGACGGCTTTCCCACATGTAATCCATGACTGAATAAAACTTATCCTTAAAAGAGCCCTCGTTTAACATCTTTAAAAGAACGACTTTTAGCGAATCGATTACAAAATAATGAAGGGCTTTGTAAATAAGTTCTTCCTTGCTGTCAAAATACTCGTATGTTGTGCCTTTTCCTATGCCGGCGCGATTGGAGATTTCGCTGATTGTAAGGTTTGAAACGTCTTTGCCTTCTTTTATGAGCGCTCCTACCGCGGCATATATTTTAACTTCCTTTTCGGGAAGATTTTCCATTTTTTTTATGTATCCGTAAAGTTCTTCGTTTTGCATTTCCTTAACCCCCGTTAATTAACCCAGTTTCTCAAATTTCAAGTCATCTATATCATTCGCTTCTAAAACAAGCGATACGTTTTGAGGCTCTTTTTCTTCCTCTTTTATGAGCTCGCCGTACTCGTCGACCTTCATCGATTTATTCGAGTTGAATACATCGTAGAGGCACGGAACAACGATTAGAGTAAGCAGTGTTCCGTAGATAAGACCGCCGATCATAACTATCGCCATGGGCTGCATCATCGCAGAGCCGCCACCGATTCCGAGTGCTAATGTCGACATCGAAATTACGGTGGTAAGTGTGGTCATTAAAATCGGTCTTAGTCGCGTTCTGGCCGCTTCGACAATTGCCTCTTTTTTACCCATTCCGCCTTCACGCAGCTGGTTTATAAAGTCTACCATTACGATACCGTTGTTAACTATGATTCCGGCCAACATTACGAAGCCGAGTGCACCGATAACCGATACGTTGTTGTGCGTTGCAAAGAGTGCGAAGAAGCCTCCGGTGAACGCTAACGGAATCGTGAACATAATGATGAACGGCGAAAGGAACGACTGGAACTGGGCTACCATTATAAGGTAAATGAAAATGACTGCGAGCGCAAGCATTAATGCTACCTGCTGCATTGCATCTTTAATCATTTCATCCTCACCGCTCATCTCAATCTTGTATCCTTCGATCATGTCGATATCCTTGAAACGGTTTTCAAGTTCGTTACCGACGAATGAAATATTGTGGTCGTCGTCAACCTGCGCGGATACCGAAATATACTTGGTCTGCGAATCGCGGTTGATGATGTTTAATGTGTCGGTTTCCTCGAATGTAACTATCTTAGAAAGAGGTACTTCCTCGTGCTTTCCTTCGCGGTTTGTATAATCGAATTTGAGGTTTTTAATGTCCTGTAATGTGGTATCTTTCTGCTCGTCTGCGATTACGTAGATGTCATAATCTTTTATGTCTGCGGAAAGATTGGCCGTTGCGGTTGAAGGCATCATGGCTTTCATTACTTCCATGTAAACCTGCGCCGTCGTCATCTGATACTCCATCGCCTTAACTTTATCTACGTGGATTTTAAGGCAGGGCGTGGTATCGTCGAGGCCGTCGTTAATATCGATTACACCGGGTGTTTCTTCCATGATGGCTACAACCTGTTCGGTGTACTCTCTGATTTTATCAAGGTCACGTCCTTTAACCATTACGGAGAGGCCGCTTCCGAGCATTGACGTCATGTCTGTCGAAGAAGTTGTAACTTCAATATTGCAGTCCAAATCTTTGGTACGTTCAACGATGTCATTCTGAATATCCTTCATTTTTCTGTCGCTGTCTTCGTCTAACAGAATGTAGAATGTTGCGCCGCCTCCGCCCATTCCGAAGGAACCTAAAATACTGCCTGAGCCCATCATTGCACCGATAGTTTCAATGCCTTCGATATCGACGATTCTCTCCGTTACCGTATCGCACATTTCCATCATTTCTTCATCGGTCATTTCGACACCCTTGGGTGCGGACACGGTCATTGAAATCTGATCTACTTCGACTGCCATATCAAAGAATGAAAATCCTCTGTAAAAACCGGCGTAGATACTTCCTCCTAAAAGAAGCAGGGCAAGTACGAAAACAAGCGGTTTGAACTTAAGTACCTTAGTTAAGAAAGCTGCATAACCGTCTCTGAATTTATCAAAAAGTCTGGTCTGTTTTTCCTCGCCGTCTTTTATCATCATGGATGCCGCTGCGGGAACGAATGTAAGCGCAACGATCAGTGATGCGGTCAGTGTATAGCCTACGGTAAGGGCCATATCAACAAAGAGCTGCTTGGTGATACCCTTTGAAAATACGATCGGAACAAATACGCAGATGGTGGTAAGTGTGGATGCTGCGATAGCTCCGCCTACACCCTTTGCTCCTTCTGCCGCAGCTTTTTTGACCGTGACTCCTTCCTTCCGCAGTCGGTATATGTTTTCAATAACTACAATGGAGTTATCTACCAGCATACCGATACCTAGTGCAAGGCCGGAAAGTGAAACGATATTTAATGTGATATGCGAGAAGTACATAAGCACTATCGCAAAAATAACACTTAAAGGAATTGAACATCCGATGATAAATGTGGATTTGAAATCCTTTAAGAAAATGATAAGTATGATAATCGCAAGCGCTGCACCGATAAGCATATTCTGAACAACGCTTGATACAACGATGTCGATATAAACACCCTGGTTCATAAGAACTGCCATGTTAAGCTCAGGAGTTTCTTCTTCCATCTGCTTGAATCTGTCGAGCAGTCTGTCGGTAACATCACCCGTTGAGTAGCCGGTCTGCTTTTCTATCGAAAGCATTACCGCAGGGTTTCCGTTAATTCTCGAATATGATTCCGATGCGTTGTTTACTACTTCAACCGTTGCTACATCTTTTACGCGGATGGGCTCAATACCGTCCATTCCGAGGTCTAAAAGAACCATGTTTCCAAGGTCTTCGACAGTGTTTACGCTGTCGCCGACATTTACGAGGTACTGCTTGTTATCCTGTGTAACATAGCCTGCAGGCATCGAAAAGTCCTGAGCAATGATGAGGTTTCCGAGCATTTCGGCGGTAACTATGCTTGATACATCGGCTGCTTTTTCAGCCTCTTCTCTTGCGGCATCAAGCTGTGCCTGGCCCTGTTCGAGGGCGGCTTTGCCGTTTGCAAGTTCGGAAGCACCTTTGCTGATTTCGATGATTCCGTTTATGAGGCCTTCGTTTAATTTTTTATAAGCATCGTCAAGTGTAATCTTGCCTTCCGCAAGAGGCTGCTTGGCTGCTTCCAAAGTTGCAATGGTCTGATTAATCTGTGCAAGCGACTGTGAAAGCTGTGCGGAAAGCGAAGGCATATCCTGAGAATTTGCCGTAATTCCGAGGCTTGCAGGGTCAATACCGTTTTCACGAAGAATATTAAGCGCCTGCTCAACCTGTGCGGGATCGGGCTCTACTACCGGAGCGTTTGCCTGAAGCTGTGCCACAACCTGCTCGAGCTGTTCCCTGGTCATGCCTGTACGGCTTAAAATATCTTCATCGGAAGCGTTGTTAATCAGTTCCTGATACTGCGCTGCCATATTGTTCTGTGCTGCATAAGTGCTTGCAAGCTGATTGTATGCATTTACAGCATTTACGGCTCTCTCTAAAATGGGCTTAATCATTTTAAGAGTTGTAAGATTGGTCTCGATTGTAGCCTCACCTACATAAGCCTGGATTTTGCCGTTAACTACTTCGTTTACGCCGTTTGAAAGTTCTTTGGCCAGTTTGTCCTGACCTTCTTTTAAGGCCTGCTCGCCCTCTTCCATTTTTTCTTTTGCATCGTCCAATTCGCCCTGAGCGTCTTCGAAGCTTTCGTCAATTTTCTTTAAAACATCTTTGTTGATTTTCTCAATTTTATCTTCATCGAGAGTTATCTGAATTCTTTCTTCAACACTTCCGATGGTAGATACACTGGCTACACCTTCGGTACTTTCAAGATAGGGAACTATCGTGGTATTTACGTAGTCGGTAATCTCTATCTGATTCATACCCTCAACGTCTGCGGATGCAACCATTACGGGTAACATTGAAGGGTCAATCTGCATGATAAGCGGTGCACCGACACCCGTAGGGAAAGAGCCCGATACCTGATCGAGTTTCTGCTGCATCTGAATTACGATTGAATCCATATTACTGCTCTGCTCGTATTCGAGAATAACAAGCGAGTAGTTGTTGTAAGACATCGACTGAATTGTACTGATGTTTGAAGTCGTCGCCATCTGTGCTTCGATGGGAGCCGTTACGTTTCGCTCAACTTCTTCGGGGCTCGCACCGGGATATGTGGTGATGACCAGAACGTAAGGAAGGCTCATCTCGGGTAAAAGATCGGCCGTCATTCTGGTTACGCTCACGACTCCGAGTACTATTACGAGCAGCACTCCGACGAGAACTGTATAAGGTTTTCTGACACTGTATTTAGACATAAAAAACTCCGTTTATATACTCTGTTTTATCTGAAAACAGGTAAAATTCTGTTTTTTGGCGAAAAAAATAAAAGCCTCGGACATTTTTTAATATCCGATTTTCCGACCGACCGTTCGGTCGGTAAATATATAATATCACAATTTTTAGATTTGTCCATCTTTTTTTGAAATTTTTTTTGATTAAAAAAAGGCTCTGTATCTTTTATGATACAGAGCCCTTTGTTTTTGCATCTTTTATGAGTTGTTATCAGTCATCGTTGGCAAAGATCTTTACTATAGCTAAAATTGCGGCAAAGAGTACACCCGCAACGGGGAATAATACTCCGGCGATTTCCCATCTGTTAAAGCCTAAGCCGAGTACCAGGAATACTGCAACTGCAATACACCAGTATGCTCCGGAAATTTTGCCGATTACGCGTTTTCTTTCCCGCTGTTCGCGATTAAGCTTGTTTTCCATGAGAAGATTTGAATATATGCCTGAGTTTCTTGCCAGATAAATAAATATTCCGACAGCGACCGCAATCATTATAAGAAGAAGGCCCACCATACTTACAATAACCATCTCGGGTGCTTCCAGAAATCCTGTCGTAAGTACTCCGACAGGAGAGAAAATACATAAAGCTATTGCTGCAACAAGAAGGGGAACTCTTATCTTTTCAAATGAAGCTTTTGCTTCTTTGGCCATACCGTCTACTCCGTAAAGAGTATCATAATCTTCTTTATCAAAGAAATCGAATTCTTTTTCCTTTGCTTCAACGGCAATCCAGAGAGCTACGCCTGAAATAACGGCGATTAATAAAACTATAATTCCGATTAATGCCGCAATAGGTTCGGTAATTGAACCCGGAACATATTCCGAAACACCTCCTAAAATAATAAGTGTTAAAGGACATAAAACAAATAACATTGTGGCTATTACGGCACTCGGAGTGTTTTTCTTTACCGTCTTAATATATCTTTGCGCATCTTCAAGAGATACTTTTCTTATATTAGAATCAGTTTCAACAAAATCTCCGGCAGTATTTTCAGCTGCTTCTATTTCATCTTTTAAAAGATAATCGGTGCTGACCCCGAAAATCTCGGCCATCTTAATAATTCTGTTAAGATCGGGAACCGCCTGTGCGCTCTCCCATTTAGAAACCGACTGTCTGGAAACCGAAAGCATCTCTGCGAGTTCTTCCTGAGACCAACCGTTCTTTTTTCTTTCATTAATAATCTTATCTGCTAAAATCATATAACATCCTTTCCGGGCCATGCCCTCTGAATTTCATCATCGGGCAATTACAGTTTATCGTTTTGCCCTTGTCTTTACAAGGAAATCATATGAAAAAATCCGGTTGCAATCTAACAATCGGACTTATCAATTTGTCAACCGGCGGTTGCAAATGCGTAAAATTAGGGATTTTTCGGATTTTGAGCATAAAAAAATCACCTTTCGGTGAATTCTTGGAAATAAAAGATGCCCAGGACCGGAATCGAACCAGTGACACGAGGATTTTCAGTCCTCTGCCACGGTGTCCGAGCATTGGGTTGTTCTCAGCGAGTGAGTCAACACGACGCTTGATTTCCTCCAAACTTA
>JAFYHV010000170.1 GCA_017538995.1 Lachnospiraceae bacterium
AAGAAGACGAAAGAGACTATATCAGTCTTGACGAAAATGTTGCAAACGCCGACGGATCAAGCGTAGAGTACTCAGTACTTAAGAGAGATCCCAAGTATGCGGTTGTTTATGATTCAAATGCCAAGAAGCTGTTTGAAGACTATCGTTATGCAGACAGAAATAATGCATACGGTCTTGAAAACATTATTCTTCTTCCCGCACAGTGCAATCCTCTTCCTTTGGAAAGAGATGCAGAAGTTGAAACAAGAACTGTAATCGGTTCACGTACAGCAAGCCCTGTAGAAGTATTACAGCCTTTCTGCTTCTCAAAACTCTTTATCTGGGGAGAACATATTCCTAACAATACCAAGCCGGAAAATCATACAAATGAGGCACTGGTACTCGTAAAGGGAGAAGAAGGACATATTCCTAACCTTGCAAGCAAGGAAGAACTTAAGGAAGAAGTTGAAATCGCAAGAGCAAGATTTAACGGTGCACCTATAGGTATCGACCTTGTAGCAGGAAGAATCGAAGACGATCTGGAAGCATGTGTTTTTGCAAAACTTGATTTCGTAATCTTAAACGATGTTTCATTAAGAATTCTTCCTTACGCATTAAGAAGAGCAAGAAATTATCTTAACAGAGTAAATTCAAAACTTGAGATTTTAGTACGTGTTGATGCATTAAAGGATGCAAAAGAACTTGCAAAGATCCTTGCACTCGGTGCTAACTTCGTACTTGTAGAAAAAGGATTTGATATCGATATGGCCAACAGCATGACCGAAGATCTGATGGATATCTGCAGAAGCACGGGACATAACAATGTTCATGATCTTAACTTAAACGACATCTGCACAATCGACATGGACCTTGCAATGTTTACCGATATCAGTCATGTTTAATCAAATTGCCAATATATGCGTTTAAACATATATAAATATTTTTATCAATCCGGAGGTAAAAAGAAATGGATAACAATAATTTAAACGAGACACCTGTTGCAGAAGAAGTACAGGATGTTCAGGAAACAGTAGAGCAGGCTGAGCAGGTTACATACAGCTATGCCGCAGATGCCGAAGAAGCAGTTGAAGAAGGCGGTTCCAAAGGCCTTTCAATCGCAGGTCTTATCATTGGTATCGCATCACTCCTTTGCTGCGCAATTCCCTGCCTTAACTGTGTATTAGGTCTTGTTGGTCTGATTTTAAGTATTATCGCCAAAAAGAAAAAATTAGGCGGCCCTGCTACAGGCGGTTTGATTACAAGTATTATCGGTCTTGTAGGAGCATTTATCGTAATTATTGTATGGCTGGTAATCATTATCCTCAACATCGTAAAAGCTACACAATAATATGAACGAACGCCTTTTTAAAGATGATCTTACAGATACATGGTTTAAGCTCGGAATAGCGTTCGGTATTCTGACGATTCCGATTACAGTTGCATTCTTTGTACTGGGTGATTATCTTATCGACGGCGGTATGAAATGTGCGGTATACAGTATTATCCACATATACTGTCCGGGATGCGGCGGCACCAGAAGTTTTTACCACATGGTACACGGGCATATTTTACAAAGTATTCTGATGAATCCTTTTGTGCCGTATACATACGCCGTTTATATAGTTTTTATGATAAATACAATTCTTGTTAAAGCCACTAAAAAACTCGGCTTTCAGGGGTTTCCCGTTACGGTACTGATACTCATCGGAATCGGTATTTTACTGGGGCAGTGGGTGGTAAGAAACATATTACTTCTGGCATTTCACATCACATGTTTATAAAAGCAGTCTTCGGACTGCTTTTTTACTTTTCAGGGCGCTTGATTTAGTTGTATTTAATCTAAAAAAGAGTTAAAATATATAGTGTGTGCTTATGCGCAAAAATCAAAACTGAAAAGGAGCAAAATACTATGGATTACAGGGATCAGTTTAACTTCTGGCTTGAAGACGATTATTTTGACGAAGAAACAAAAAAAGAATTACTTGCAATCAGAAATGATGACAAGGAAGTAGAAGATAGATTTTACAGAGAACTCGAATTTGGTACCGGCGGTTTAAGAGGTGTTATCGGAGCCGGAACCAACAGAATGAATCTTTACACAGTAAGAAAGGCAACACAGGGTCTTGCTAATTATATCCTTGCACAGGGAACACAGGACAAGGGTATTTCAATTGCATACGATTCAAGACGTATGTCCCCCGAGTTTGCTGATGAAGCAGCACTCTGTATGGCAGCTAACGGAATTAAGGCTTACGTGTTTGATGCACTTCGCCCCACACCCGAACTTTCATTCTCTGTAAGATACTTAGGATGTACAGCAGGTATTGTAATTACTGCCAGTCACAATCCTCCCGAATATAACGGATACAAGGTTTACTGGGAAGACGGCGCTCAGGTTACAAGCCCCAGAGACAAAGACATTATTTCATACGTTAAGGACGTTACCGATTATCATACAGTTAAAACAATGGATAAGGCAGAAGCAATTGCAAAAGGCCTTTACATTCAGACAGGCAAGGAAATCGATGATGCTTTCATGGCTGAATTAAAGAAGCAGATTATCCATCCTGAAGTTATCAAAGAGATGGGTAAGGAGTTAACAATTGTTTATACTCCTTTCAACGGAACAGGTAATGTTCCCGCAAGAAGAATCTTAAAAGAGTTAGGATTTGAGAATGTAGTTGTTGTTCCCGAGCAGGAAATGCCCGATCCGAACTTCACAACACTTGAATATCCCAACCCCGAAGATCCCAAAGCGTTCACACTTGCTCTTAAACTTGCAAAAGAAGTTAAGGCAGACGTTGTTCTTGCTACAGACCCCGATGCAGACAGACTCGGTATTTATGCATACGATACAAAATCGGGCGAGTATGTATCTTTTACGGGCAATATGTCCGGTATGCTTATCGCGGAATATATTTTAAGAGAGCGTACAAAATTAGGCCTTATGCCTGAAAACCCTGCACTTGTTAAGACAATCGTTACGACCAACATGGCTGACGTTATCTGCAAGGCATACAACGTAAAAGAAGTAGAAGTCCTTACAGGATTCAAATATATCGGCGAGCAGATTAAGTGGTTTATCGAAAAAGGTACCAACAATTATGTATTCGGTCTCGAGGAAAGCTACGGATGTCTCGCAGGTACTCACGCAAGAGACAAGGATGCGATTGTTGCCGTTATGTGTCTCTGCGAAGTTGCAGCATACTGCAAGAAGCAGGGCATCACTGTATGGGATATGATGCTTGATATGTACGAGAAGTACGGATATTACAAAGAAGACCTTTATACAATCACAATGAAGGGCAAGGAAGGCAGTGAACAGATCGCAGCCATCATGGAGAACTTAAGAGCGAATCCTCCCAAGGAATTCGGCGCATGGAAAGTACTTGCCATGAGAGATTATACAAAGGATGAAAGAATTGATATCGCTACAGGCGAGAAGAGTTCGACAGGACTTCCTTATTCGAACGTTCTTTACTTCGAACTTTCGGATGATGCATGGTGCTGTGCAAGACCTTCAGGAACAGAACCCAAGATTAAATTCTACATGGGTGTTAAGGGCGAGAGCCTTGAAGATGCTAAGACGAAGGTTGCAGAACTCACAGATGCTTTAAAGAGCAAACTTGCATAATTAACAATTAACTTGAATTTTTTGGAACCGGAAAACAGAAATCCGGTTCAAACGACGTGGAGGCAGCGGATATGGCCAAGGCAAACGAAATGGTCGGAAAGGCTAACAGATATTTAAGAAGAAACGGAATAGAGAAGACTGCTGTTGCAGTGGCAGACACGGCACTCAGCAAACCTCCTAAAAGTTTCAGATATCAGCTTGCTACAACTGAAGAATTAAAGGCACAGAAAGCTTGGAGCAGCAGATTTTCATCAAGCATCAAGTTTTCTCTGGTAGTTCCTGCATTTGAAACAGACATCATGTATTTCGATGAAATGATTGCCAGTGTTCTGGGACAGACATATAACAACTGGGAATTCATCGTGGTCGACGGTTCAAGGAACAGAAGACTTATGGATGAAATCGAAAACATGACCGGAGTAGTCAACGGAGACAGACCTGCAGGCAGAGCTTTAAGTGAAGACGATATCAGAAGTATTCACAGATTATCTGCAGATACAGACGTTTCTTACGATTACGACGGATGCCTTATCAGATATATTCATCTTACTTCCAACGGAGGAATATCCGCCAACATTAATAAAGGTGTAAAAGTTGCAACCGGAGATTATGTCGGAATACTCGATCACGACGATCTGCTTACTCCCGATGCGCTTTACTATATGTCCAAAGCGCTGGTTGCAAACGAATACAAAGCAAAACTTGTTTACTCGGATGAGGACAAGACAGACGCTAAGGGAAAATCATTCTTTGAGCCTAACAGAAAACCGAATTTCAATCTGGATATGTTTCTGACAAACAATTATATCTGTCATCTGGCATTCATAGAGAGAAATCTGATTCAGGAACTTTTGTTCCGTCCGGAATATGACGGCGCTCAGGATTACGATATTTTCTTAAGAGCAGTAAAGAGTATGGACGATCCCGACGGTCAGGTTCTTCATGTGCCCAAGATTTTATATCACTGGAGATGCCATCCGAATTCAACTGCAGGAAATACCGATGCAAAAGAATATGCATACGAAGCCGGACGTCGTGCAGTGGATGATTTCTGCAAGAGCATGGGCTGGGCTGTTACCGTAAGCCATACACCTCATTTGGGATTTTATCATATTGAATATAAAAACCTTCTTTTCACCACAAGACCGGAACTCGGAATGGTTTGCGGACCGATTTACAAATTCGGCAAACTTTCCGGCGGTGCAATGAGAGAAGACGGAACGGTTATGTACCGCGGACTTGCCAAGGGCATGGGCGGATATATGCACAGAGGTTCACTCATTCAGCAGGTTGAGGCCGGAGATGTAAGAAATATGAGAGTAAATCCGGCTCTTGAAAAACTCTATGATGAAATGGTAGAATCGAGACTTGCGAAAAACGCTCCCGATTATGTGGATATAAGTCTTGCTTTCTGTAAGAAGGTAAAAGAACTTGGGTATAAGATTTTATACGATCCCGATCGCAAGCGGGAGTAATTAACCTTTATGAAGTTAAGTGTAGTAATACCCAATTACAACGGAATAATGTATCTGGAAAAATGTCTTGCCGCACTTGATAAACAGGATTTCACGGATTACGACATTATAGTTGTGGACGATGCTTCAACTGTTGAAGGGATAGAAGAAACAGTTAAGGCAAACCCGAGAGCGAAGTTTATTAAGCACAGCGAAAACCGCGGATTTGCAGCCAGTGTAAATGACGGAATTAAAGCTTCCGATTCCGAGTACATTTTTCTTCTTAATAATGATGCTTATGTGGACGACGGTTGTTTAAGCACGCTCATAAAAGCAATGGATGCGGAAGGACCGAGCACATTTTCAATACAGTGCAAAATGCTTTCGGCTTTTAATCATGCGATTATTGACAATGCAGGAGATTTTTACAATATATTCGGATGGGCCAGGATCAGAGGCAAGGATAAGTTAGCCGACAGCCACAACAAACCTACCGAGATATTCTCATCATGTGCCGGTGCAGCCATATACAGAAGAAGCATTTTAAATGAACTCGGACTCTTTGACGAGAACCATATTTCATATTTGGAAGATGTGGATATAGGATTCAGGGCGCGAGTTTACGGATATATAAACAAGTACGAGCCTGAAGCAAGAGTATTCCATGAAGGCAGTGCCACAAGCGGTTCACGTTACAACGAATACAAGGTAAAACTTGCAGCAAGAAACTCCATTCTGGTCAGATATAAAAACCAGACGGTTTTACAAAAGATTGTAAATTTCCCCGCGCAGGAAGCGGGAATTATAATAAAGCAGCTTTTCTTTATCCGTAAAGGCTTAGGCAAAGTTTACAGAGCCGGCATTAAAGAAGGAAGAAAAGTTAAAAAGAACGAAGCTGAACGAAGCAGGAAAATTGTTTTCGATTCTGCCAAGCGAAAAAGAGCCTTAAAGATAGAGTTTGACATGATAAAGAACATAATTTATTAGGCTTGAAAAAAACAATTTCGTATTGTATCATTATAATTCGAGGGCGTCTGAGTTGATGGACGCAAGTTGCTTATGATTAAG
>JAFYHV010000171.1 GCA_017538995.1 Lachnospiraceae bacterium
AGTGAGGGAAAAATATGGAAAGAAAAGACGCTAATTTTTTCTCGGCACAAACAAGATTATGGGCAGGAATTTTTAATTACAAGGGAACAAGCACCAGAAAAGAATACTGGTTTGCTTTCTTGTTCCATGCAATTTTGGGAATTCTTGCTTTTTTATGTATGCTTATCTCTTCGGGAATATTCTTATTGCAGGATTTTCTTGATGCATACATTCTTTTAACGGTAATTCATTATATTCTGCTTGTTCCTGCAGTTTTGATTTTTATATATCTGGTTATTTCAATTATACCCTGGATTGCGCTTACGGTCAGAAGACTGCGCGATGCGGGAAAGAGCGGCTGGTGGACCGTCCTTCTTTTATTCGTTGGAATAGGTCATGTAATTCTTTTATTCCTCTGTGCTCTCGGTTCAACCGTGGCAGGAGTTGCATTTTTTGCTGCCAACAACCGTCAGCCGGCAGTTTACGGACCGCCTGACTGGTTTGATCCTTCGTATAATCAGAACAACGATGTTTACGGACCTCCCTCACCGGATGATTTTGACCCGTACAACAACGAACCCCAGACCGAATACGGTCCTCCTGTATGGTTCGATGATGACGATGACGATTTCGATCCGAACATAAACGTTACAGAGCCGATGTACGGACCGCCTCCCTTTGACGAGGAAGATTACGATCCGAACGTCAATCAGAATGAAGACGTTTACGGCCCTCCTGAATGGCTTTACGAAGAAGACGTTTTTGATCCCGTGGAAAATATCAATCCGGATGTTTACGGACCTGTTTGGTGGTTTGATGAAAACAGCGATTCGGACGATACCGACGGAAATAATGAGGACGCTCTCATTGTTGAACCTTTTTCTGGGGAATTTGAAGCCGAATATAATGTAGAGCCGTGTGTGTACGGCCCGCCCGACTGGTTTGAATAATATTTTGTTTGGAGAAAAAGATGAAGAAAAAAAACAACTCCGGACTGAACGCGAAGATTAAAAACAATCATATGCAGCAGCTTGCTGATTACAGAGAAGAGACACTGAGACCCCATCCGGATCTCAGGTCTCTTTTCTTGGAAATTACACCGTTTTGCAACGAACACTGTCTGCACTGCGGTTCAAGATGCGGCGATATAGATGTGTCCGGAATGCTTACAAAAGATGAAATAATTACCGCATTAAAACAGGTAAAAAGGGATTTTGATATTTCAAGAATGCGCCTCTGTGTAACAGGCGGCGAACCGTTACTTCGACCTGAGTTTTTTGAAATAATGGATGCGGCAAACAAGCTCGGGTTTGGATGGGGCATGACATCAAACGGAACCCTGGTTGATAAGGAAGCCGCAAGGAAACTAAAAGAGACCGGCTTAAGAACCGTATCTGTCAGCGTCGACGGACTTAAGGAAAACCACGAATGGTTCAGACAGTCGCCCGGATGCTACGAAAAAACGATTGAGGGCATCAAAAATATGCTCGAAGTCGGCATTTCCCATGTGCAGATAACCACGGTTGTTTATCATAAAAACATCGGCGAGCTCAATGCAATGTATGAAGAGTTCAAAAAAGTCGGCGTTCGTTCATGGCGCGTAATCAATATCGAGCCTATCGGAAGAGCCAAAGACAATGCAGATCTGATGCTTTCAAAGGATGAATACATAAAAATGTTTGATTTCATCCGTGAAAAGAGATTTGAAAGCAAAATGGAAGTTACCTACGGCTGCTCACATTACCTCGGAACCGATATGGAGCGTGAAGTAAGACAGTGGTATTTCCTCTGCAACGCAGGCGTTTATACAGCCAGCATAATGTACAACGGCGATATCGGCGGATGCCTTGATATCGAAAGACGTCCCGAACTTATTCAGGGCAACATCAGAACAGATAACCTAAAAGAAGTATGGGAAAACAAATTCGTTAATTTCAGAAACGATTTTCGTAAAACGGGCAAATGCGCCGACTGTCCCGATTATAAATTCTGTGCCGCAGACTCCTTCCACACCTGGAACTTTGATACCATGGAACCGAATCTGTGCATGAAGGGTATTTTATTTTAGGAGAAATTATGGATATCTCATGTGAAGAATGTGCAAACTTTGTATTTGACGATGACGAGGAAGAATATGTCTGCTGCGTGAGCATGGACGAAGACGATTACATCCGTTTAAACACGGATTCCCATTATCAGTGCCCGTACTATCAGTGCGGCGACGAGTACAAAGTCGTAAGACATCAGATGTAATTTTATAAGGGGGTTATTATGGACGAGAAGATTGCTACTTTAAAAAAGTGGGTCGACGAGAGCGACAATATTGTTTTCTTCGGCGGTGCGGGAGTTTCCACGGAGAGCGGAATTCCGGACTTTAGAAGCGTGGACGGACTTTACAATCAGAAATACGATTATCCGCCCGAGACGATTTTAAGCCATACGTTTTTTATGAGAAAAACGAGCGAGTTTTACAAGTTTTATAAGGATAAGCTTCTTTTAGAAGGCGCAAAGCCCAACAAGGCACACCTTAAACTTGCCGAACTTGAAAAGGCAGGCAAATTAAAAGCAGTCATCACCCAGAACATAGACGGCCTCCATCAGGACGCCGGCAGCAAAGAAGTAATGGAACTTCACGGAAGCGTGCAGAGAAACTACTGCATGAAGTGCCATGCTTTTTATGATTTTGCGGCCATAAAAGAAAAAGTTAACGAAGCTGAGGACATGGTTCCGAAGTGCGATAAGTGCGGCGGCATCATAAAACCCGACGTAGTTCTGTACGAGGAAGGACTCGACGGACTTACAATGCAAAAGTCGGTTCAGTATATCCAGAATGCGGACGTGCTCATTATCGGCGGCACATCACTTGCGGTTTATCCCGCTGCGGGACTTATCGATTATTACAGGGGCAACAAGCTTGTGCTTATCAATTTACAGCCCACACCCCGCGACAAATACGCAAACCTTTGCATTGCAGGCAAAATAGGAGAAGTATTCTCACAGATTTAGAAAGAAAATTATGCAGACGATAAACGAAAACGACATTATCGAATTTAAAAAGAATCACCCTTGCGGAGGCAACAAATGGAAGGTTCTCCGTGTGGGAAGCGACTGCCGTATACAATGCGAAAAGTGCGGACATCAGGTTGAAATCACGAGAAGCAAACTTGAAAAAAACATGAAGGCAGTTAAATAAGTAAGAAAAACTCACGGATTTAAAAATTTTTTCTTGCGATTTGCAAATCGCTATGATATCATATAAGTCCGTGATGAAATAATTTCCTTGCTCTTACATGTAGTAAGGGCCAGAGACCAAAAGGAGGTAACAAGCATGAATAAGTATGAATTATGTATTGTTGTCAATGCTAAGATCGAAGACGATGCGAGAGCTGCGGTAGTTGATAAGTGCAAGGCTTACATCGAAAGATTCGGCGGTACAATCACAGAAGTTGAGGATGCCGGTAAGAAAAAATTAGCATATGATATTCAGCATATGCACGAGGCTTTCTACTATTTCATTCGTTTTGATGCAGAAGCAACTGCTCCCGCTGAAATCGAAAACCGCGTTCGTATCATGGACAACGTATTAAGATTCTTAGTTGTCAGAACAGACGAACAATAGAAAGAAGGTATATATGAATAAAGTTATTCTTATGGGACGTTTAACCAAAGATCCCGATATGAGAGGTGAAGGCACAGGTCTTGTTGCAAGATATACTCTTGCCGTAGACAGAAGATTCTCCAGAAATGAAGAAAACAACACGGATTTCATCAACATCGTTGTTTTCGGAAAAGGAGCAGAGTTTGCTGAGAAATATCTCAAAAAGGGTATCAAGGTTGTTGTAACAGGCCGTATTCAGACAGGCAGTTACACAAACAAGGATGGTCAGAAGGTTTATACAACAGATGTTATAGCCGAAGATCAGGAATTTGCCGAAAGCAAGAATGTTTCAGGCAATAACGGGGGACAGACAGAAGCAAATTCATCTTCGAATAATACCATTCAGGACGACGGCGATTTCATGAACATTGACGCCGGAGTAAAGGATGATATGCCGTTTTAGTTTTTAGGAGGATTAATCATGGCATTCGTTAAAGATAATAAAACAGCCGATCCTGCAATGAAGAGGAAAGGCAATATCCGCAGAAGAAAAAAAGTATGTGTATTCTGTGGCAAAGATAACGAGATCGATTACAAAGATACAGCAAAGCTTAAAAGATACGTATCAGAGTCCGGAAAGATTCTTCCCAGAAGAATTACCGGTACATGTGCTAAGCATCAGAGAGCTTTAACAGCTGCAATCAAGAGAGCTCGTCACGTAGCATTAATGCCTTATTCAGTAGAATAATAACAATTAAGGATGTGGGAAACCGCATCCTTTTTTTGTTCCTACCATAAAATGCATTTATATGGCGTTTCGGCACGCCATTATACTATATGTAGTAATGGAATGCGGATAAAAAAAGTGGTATAATACACTTATCTTTTGGGTTGTTTGCGAGAGGTTAAATGTATGGCTAAAAAAGTTAGAATTAAAGGCAAGTTAAAACTGTACTTTACACTTCTTCTTGCCTTTGGAATAATACTTGCGATTATTGATATTCCTATATACATCCTTAATATCATTTCGGGAGTCGTAATATCCGTCTTCCTTGTGATTTATTTTGTCGGAATTATCGTAATGTGGATTTATTTCAGGCAGTTCTTTATCGATGAGATGGTCAGTTTTGCCACGGAATACGGGCAGATACAGAAACAGATCCTAAAAGAATTAAATCTGCCTCATGCTTTGTTAGACCATAAGGGCCGAATCGTCTGGACCAACGGCGAATTCGAAAAAGTAATCGGTTCCGACAGAGGTTTCGGCAAATCGGTTTCCTCGTTCTTTGAGGAACTGACCGAGGAAGCTTTCCCCGTAGAAAGCATGGAAAACGAAGTAAACATCACCTTCGAATCCAGAGAATTCAGAGCAAACATCAAAAGAATTTCCATCGAAAACATGGTGGAAAACAGCAGATTCTTAGAGGAAACAGGCAACGGCGAATTCCTTTACGGATTGTATCTCTTCGATGAGACCGCACTTAAGATTGCATTAAAAGAACTCGACGATCAGAGCGTTGTAGTAGGTATGATTTATATCGACAACTACGAAGAAGCTCTCGAAAATGTGGACGATGTAAGAAGATCCCTTCTCCTTGCACTAGTCGATCGAAAAATCACCCAGTGCATTTCGTCTCTCGACGGTATCGTTCGTAAAACAGAGAAAGATAAATATCTGCTTATTTTACGAAAGAAATCCTTAAGCGAATTAAAGGAATCCAAGTTCGATATTCTTGAAGAAATCAAGACCGTAAGTATCGGTAACGAAAGACCGATTACTCTTAGTATCGGCGTCGGACTCGACGGACTTACCTACAGTCAGAACAATGAATTTGCAAGAGCCGCAATCGACCTTGCACTCGGCCGTGGCGGTGACCAGGCGGTTATCAAATCTCCGGGCAACGTTCAGTACTACGGCGGCAAGAGCCAGTCTTCCGAAAAGAATACGCGTGTAAAGGCCAGAGTAAAAGCTCAGGCGCTTCGCGAAATTCTCGTCAACAAGGACCAGATTTTTATCATGGGTCACAAACTTCCCGACGTGGACTCCTTCGGTTCCGCAGTCGGCGTATACTGTATCGCCAAAGCGCTTGATAAAAAGGCAAGCATCATCATAAACGAAGTTACACCTTCGCTTAAACCGCTCGTTGATCTGTTTGCAAACAACGAAGAGCAGTATCCCGGAATGCTTGTAAACAGCGAAAACGCACTTATGACAGTCGGCAATAATGCCGCACTTGTAGTAGTTGATACCAACAAGCCTTCGATGTGCGAATGTGCTGACATTCTTAAATACTGTAAGGCTATAGTAGTGCTCGATCACCACAGACAGGGAGAGGAAATCATTGATAACGCGACACTTTCCTACGTGGAGCCTTATGCTTCATCAGCCAGCGAAATGGTAGCCGAGATTTTACAGTACATCGACGAAGGCGTAAGACTTTCGGGCATCGAGGCAGATGCACTCTACTCGGGCATCATGATTGACACCAACAACTTTATGACCAAGACCGGTGTCAGAACATTCGAAGCAGCCGCATACTTAAGAAGAAGCGGTGCCGATGTTACCAGAGTTCGTAAGCTCTTCAGAGAGGACGCTTCCGAATATCTTGCAAAAGCAAAGACCATAAAAGATACAAATATATACAGAAACGATTACGCCATTTCCGTATGTGATTCCACAGGCTGCAAAAGCCCTACAATCGTGGCTGCACAGACTGCAAACGAATTACTTAATATCAACGGAATTAAGGCAAGTTTCGTATTTACCGAATACCAGGGCAAGGTTTATTTAAGCGCACGTTCAATCGACGAGCTTAACGTTCAGGTCGTAACCGAAAAACTTGGCGGCGGCGGACATATGAACATTGCGGGTGCCCAGTTCGAGGGCGTTTCCGTAGAGGAAGCAATCGACAGATTAAAAGAAATACTAGACTCAATGATAGACGACTAAGGAGAACCCAGAATGAAAGTTATTTTATTACAGGATGTAAAACCCCATGGCAAAAAAG
>JAFYHV010000172.1 GCA_017538995.1 Lachnospiraceae bacterium
ACGAAGAAGAATACGTAAAATATCTGCTCAATCGAGTTTTTGAATATAGAAAAAACAAGAAGCAGTTTGTCGGCTTCCCATACGAGTTTTAATGCATATGCAGTTTGTTTAAAGGTATTGTCCTTTTTAGTCTTCTTTTCGTCCATGTCAAAATACCCTAAATAAGTAATGAATAAGCGCTATTATATATAAAAATTGTATATTAAGTCAACAAAAAAATTTGCCGATTTAATATTCGGTGGTAAAATAATACTGAGGGTATAATTTTGGAGGAGAGAATATGTTTACGTGGAACTTTCAGTACGTTTCCAGAGTGAAACTTGCAGAAACGCTTAATCAGATTCGAATTAATGACGAAAAGGGCGATGTATTGGTCAGAATTCACACGGCTATCCATCAGAAAGATGAGGCTGTCGACCTCGCCAGATTCATAAAACATATAGTACCCAAGGCTAAGATCGTCGGAACAAGTACTTCCGGTGTTATTTACCAGGGAAAAATCTACAGAAACCAGTGTATTGTTTCCGTTTCACAGAGCGACAATGCAAAGTTTCAGTCCGTAATGATTCCTTTTACAGACAAAGACAACAAAGGAATTCTCTCGGGTGAAGAACTCTGCCAAAAAACCGCGGAAGTTTTGTGTGACGAAAACATTAAACTTCTTCTTACTTTCCTCTCTTCAAAATATTACAACGTATACGACTATGTGGATAAATGCAACGACAAATATCCCAACGCGAATATGCTCGGCGGTTTCGCCATTTCTTCCGAAGCAATGTATGAAAATGAATATGCGCCCGGATTTGTATTCGACGAGAGCGGTGCATCCGATGAAGCTGTGCTTATCGCAGCGGTAATCGGCGCTGATGTTGAATGCGTTACTTCGTGTGCCTCGGGTATTGAAACCGTAGGCAAAGATTATGAGGTAACCGAAACATCCGGAAGAAGTATTATTTCCCTTGACGGAAAAAATGCGGCAGAGCTTTACAAAAAAGGCATCGGCGAGAAGATTAAGTCCGACCAAAAGCTCTTTGAACTCTTCCCCTTTGCATACAGCGACAACAATGTTCCTGTATTCGTAAAATATTATGAAGATAATCCTCTTAAGGCAAACCAGTTCATAAAAGCAGGTAAAAAACTTAAAAGAGCTTTTATTTATGATAAAAAAGTCGTGGATGACAACCGCGAGATGTTCAGAAAAATCGAGAACTTCGAAAAGTCCGAAACACTGTTTGCATATTCCTGCCACTTACGTTCAAAGGCGTATCCGAATGCTTCGAGATGGGAACTTTCCGCATATACCGATTCCAATATGAGCGGCTGTCTTACGGACGGTGAAATCGTGACGATTAACGGCAGATTTGCTTTTGCAAACTGTACTTTCGCATTGTCTGTTTTAGGAGAAAAATTCGGAACACAGATTTACAATCCTTTTATTTTCTCTCATCCCGAAGTGCTTGCTGATGACAACGTAAGACTCGTCGATTACATTATTGATATGGAGAGTGAATATAAAAACGACGATTCCGACGAAAATGACGATGAATACGGCCTGAAAGAATTCTTAAGAGGCTGTGAAAAGAAACTCTTAATGGACGAGAGTGAAGCCCTGCCCAACGAAGTTGCATTAAACACCGATATCGCAGCCAAGGGATACGACAGAATCTGTATGATAGATATTACAGACAACGCCGGTATGAAGAGCGTATTTTCCAAACAGCTCATCGATCTTACATACAAAAACTATATTTCAACCTGCTCAAGATTCTGCCAGGAAAAGAAGTATAAAATGTATTTAATCAGAGGCTGGCATATCGCAATCGGATCGCCTTCGTACAAGACTTCTCTTTCGGACTTTGAAGAAGAAATGATAATTTTACAGAATACTCTTTTTGAATCATCCAGAGAGTTTATCGCAATTGTGCCTCTTTTCTGCCTGATTGACGGATGTACTCTGGAAAATATGGAATCCGCATATTCCAAGGCAAGAGTCGAAATGATGAACAAAAACATTCAGTTCTTTGTTACATCACCCACGAACGACCAGCTCGATGAAGAGAGCATCCGCCGTAAATATCACATGGTAAATGTGGTTAACTATGCGATTGCACACGATAAGATTATTCCCTATTTCCAGGGAATTTATGACAACAGGGAAAATAAGATTAACCATTACGAATCGCTTATGAGACTCGAGGACGAAAACGGAAAGGTATATTACCCCGACGAGTTTTTAGGAGTTGCAAGAAGCTTCGGACATTTGTACGATTCGCTTTCAAAGAAAATGATTTCCAGAGTGTTTAATATGTTCAAAGATTGTGAAAAGACAAGTGTCAGCATTAACATGGGAATCAGGGATATCAAGAATTCGGAACTTACGGAATACATTTTTGATTTTATGGCTTCCGTAAAACATCCCGGAAACTTTGTATTTGAAATACTTGAAAACGAAGACATAGACGAGTATGACGTAATGGTAGCTTTCGTCGACAGAATCCACGCACTCGGCGGCAAGATTTCCATCGACGATTTCGGCAGCGGTTATTCGAATCTTCAGCATTTGATGAGCGTTCATTCGGACTTTATCAAGATTGACGGTTCGATCGTAAAACAATGCTGTGACAGTGAAGAGTCCGAAAAACTGATAGCAATTATTGCGGGATGGAAGAACTTTTCCACCAGAGATATCGCCATCGTGGCAGAGTATGTGGAGAATCAGGGAATACAGGAGAAAATGACCAGGTTCGGAGTAGATTATTCTCAGGGATTTTTATTCTCGAAACCGACGCCTGAAATAAATTTGGAGTAATGATTTTACGGGGATAAAGGAATGATGAAAAAAGATAGCAAACTGACAATCGGTCTTATCATCGAGAATGTTTATACCGAATTTGCAAAAGACGTTGTTCACAGTATTGTCAGTTCTGTTCCCAAAAACAGAGATGTCGAAATAGTGGTTGTAGCCGGCAAATATGTGGATATCGGACATGAAGACGATATGCAATCGCGCTACAAGAATGTCTACAACTCGATTTACAGACTTGAAGAGCTCTGCAAATTTGACGGTCTTCTGGTTGCTCTCGGAAGTATGGCCAAAGTAAAAAAACAGTTTATCATCAAGAGATTTGTTGAAACTCTGGCAGATGTTCCGAAGGTATTTTTCGTATCCGAACTTGAAGGCATGGTAAATGTCAATTACGATAATGAGCCCGGTATCAAGGAAGCCGTGGATTATCTTGTAAACATCTGTAATTTTACGAAGTTCGGAATGTTGGGCGGTCGAGAAGATAACCTCGATTCCTGTCGAAGAAAAGCCATTTACGAAAATTGTCTTAAAAAATACAAACTCGAATTAAAGCCTGAGTGTTACGAAGCTACGGATATGTCCGTAAATACCATTCCCGAGTCCGAAAGACTTTTAAACAGATGTCCGGATCTTGAAGTGATTTTCTGCGTAAACGACGAGTCAGCAGTAGGTCTTTACGAAGCCCTGAAAAAGAAAAGACTCGTTCCGGGCAAGGACATTTATGTATTCGGTTTTGACAACACAAGAAAAGCCGGAGATATGATTCCGTCTCTTGCAACCATCGGTGCAGAGAGTGTAACACTCGGCCAGAAATCACTCGAACTTCTTTTAAAAATGATTGACGGAGAGCAGGCGGAATCCGTAATGATTCCTACCAAACTTTACGGCAGAGATTCCTGTGATTATGAATCAAACGATTATTCATCCTTAGAGATATTAAATATGGATGAAGAGTTTATTTACAGAATATTCGACGACTGCTTTTACAGATACAGATATAACCGCATCGATGAAGATTCGGTTGATTTAAGACGACTCTTTTATGAGTTTATCAGCAGAATCATAAAAGCATTGAAAAACAGATATATGAGCGAGGAAGAGTACGAAGAGACCAGGGAGCTTATCGAAACTTTCTTTGACAATAATGCGACCGACTATACCGATTCAACCAAGATGTTAAAGAGCATGATTAAATTCCAGAATTCACTCAACGCTCTTCAGAGAAATCCTTCTACGGCCGTTACGATAAACCGTCTGTTCATTCATATGAGAAACAGCGCTATTCAGGCACTCTCAAGAAGAATGAGCACCGAGACTTCGAGCTTTGCATCAAACAGAATTATCCTTGAAAACTTCTTAACCGAGTGCATGGATATAAGCACCTCGAGCACCGAACTGATTAATGCAATTGTAGGAAGATTTGACAAACTCGGACTCGAGGATGCATCACTTTTCATGTTTGAATCTCCCGCCATTTTTGAAAAGGATAACGCACATGTCTATCCGGACGAGGTCAGCCTTCGCTGCTACACAAAAGCGGGCGAACTCTTTGTAATTCCTCCCGAGAGACAGAAGAGTCCCATAGCCGATATTTTCAGGAGAGAAGAACTTTCCTCGAAGAAAAGAGGCTTCATAGCTTTTCCGATTATTTTCAAGGATTATATTTACGGTATTTTGGTTTGCGTACTGTCCGGAGATATCGTTGATAAGGGCGAGTATGTAGCGGGACAGCTTGGCAGAACGATTTACATTTCGCATACGCAGGAATCGGATAATACCGAAAAAGAGAGAATTACCTACACGCGTATTGCAGAGTCCCTTGCAACGAAATATGACGTAATTTACAATGTCAATTCGTTAAGCGGAGAGTATACCGAATACAGGACCAGCAAGAAAACAGGCAGGTTTGAAATAAAAGAAAACGGCGGAGATTTCTTTGACGATATCTCAAAGGAATCCAATTTTGAAATATCTCCCGAAGACAAGAAAAACGTGCTTGATGTCTTAAACAAAGACAGCCTCATAAAAGATTTAGAGAGCAAGAAAAAGATCGGAATCGATTTTAAGATAATCGACAAAGACATTACGAAAAATATGCGTCTGACGGTTCTCTGGTCAAGCGATAAGGTTCACTTCGTAATCGGTTTGGAAAACATTGACGAACAGGTAAAAAAAGAAGAAGAACAGCTTCGTGAACTTACAACTCAGAGAGAGTTTGCAAGAAAAGACGAGCTTACCGGAGTCAAGAACAAAAACGCATATCAGGAATTTGAAGAATCCATGCAGCGTAAGATATCTGCAGGTACGGCAATTTCTCCTTTTGCGATTATTGTCTGCGATATAAACAATCTTAAAATCATTAACGATACTGCGGGACACAAGGTCGGCGACGAGTACATTATCGAAGCATCCAAACTGATCTGCACAACTTTTACGCACAGTCCCGTTTACCGTATCGGCGGCGATGAATTCGTAGTTATTTTAAATGCGGGCGACTACATCAACAGAGAAAAACTTCTTAAACAGATCCGTTCCGAAGTGATTAAAAACATCGGCAAAAAAGAAGGCGTTGTAATAGCTACCGGAATAGCGGATTACGACTCTGTTAACGACAAAAAATTATCCGATGTTTTCGAGCGCGCGGATGCAAAAATGTATGAGAACAAAAAGTTCCTAAAATACATCTAAATAGCAATAAAATCCATTGTTTACAGTGTGATAATATGTTACTTTATAAGAGAAGGGCGTTATTTGTCCTTCTCTTATTTGTTGGTGTCTGGCTCCCGAAGGGTGCCTGACTCCGATTGGGTGTGGAGATACAGAGAGGAAGAGAAAATGAAAAAGACTGAAAATACGAGACAGAATTGTAATTTAAAAAGGGGTATTTCTTTGCTTTTATCTTTTATGATGTCATTTGTATTTTTAATGGCAAACGGCTGTGATAATAAACCGGCAGTGATTGAAGATTATCCCGATACTCAGCCGGTTTCGACCGTGGATACGGGAGACGGAAATGTAACCGTTGAAATATTTGAAGAAGGTGATACAACCGGAAATGCTGAAGAGAAAAAACGAGCAGACGATTCGCTTTTTGATTCGGGTGCTTTTATTTACAATCCCGAAGCCATCAACCCGACTTATGAAGAGGAGATGAAAAACAAACAGGAATCTTATAAAGCAGCTAAAAATATCCTTAAAGCTGTATACAATCGTGAAACCGTGTTTGAACTTACGGGTGATGACGAAGTTGATGAAATGGATTTTAACCGCGGACTCAAACTCGCAAGATATTCCAGTCCTATGGTGTCATGCATTGATATAACCATAACGGATAAAAATACATATAAAATCAGTTATTTTCCTGTACTTTCAGAAGACCATTCTGAGTTGTATGAAAGTGATACGGATATGGCGGATGTGGAAAGAAAATACACCGCGTTCGAGGAATATGTTGCCGAGGCAATTAACAACAATATAACGGCAGACGATGATTACATGGAGCGTGCCGAAAAGATATATAAGTTCATGATGGACGATATTGAACTTGTGTATGATGAAGAGATACTTGAACAGGCGGCCTACACAAATCCGTTTCCGTTAATGATGGCATTTTATGATACAAACATTCTTGATGTACCTGAAACCCATAAGCTTAATCACTGGCAGTTTATGCTCCTTTACGATTTCTTTTTAACACAACTTAATGTTAAACATATTATTGTTGCAGGTTGGGGAGCCGTAATCGATGCACCTGTTGAATCAATAAGCGAAGCTTATGATATCACGCAGGATTCCTGGAGCTGGATGATAATAACCGATGAAAACGATAACTCTTTTAACTGCGATATTCTGATGGATAAAATGGTGCTTGATGAACAGAGAAAAGCGCAGGCAGATTACGAATCGGATATGTTATTTTTCGGAATGAGTGACAAAACAAGAAAGGAATCCGTTGATTTAAGGGGAAGAGCTTTTGGCTTGACTATGGATTCAATTAAGAATGATTCAAACCCGAAATTCCCGCAATGTAAGGAAGATTATAAAAAATAAGATTTAATGAATGATTAAAGGAAGTCCTGTGTGAAGCGGGGCTTCCTTTTTTTGTCATTTTTCGGGCAAATTTTTTTATGATTTTTACTTAAATCATATTTAATCTTGAAAAAATCGGAGTATAATTTTTTTAGGTATGTTTTTTGGGAGAGAGATACTTAATGATTTTTGAGTTTATAGCCAAACATCAATTGAATGCGATGCTGGTTTTAAGCGGAATCTGCGCAGTCCTTGCTATATTTGTGCTCTTCATTAAAACCATGTCGGCCCACAGAAAAGCGATACTTATAATCATGGATATAAGTGCCGGTCTTCTGCTTGTGTTTGACAGATACGCATATATTTTCCGAGGCGATGTGAGCGAACTTGGATTTGTTATGGTTCGTGTGAGCAATTTCCTCGTCTTTTTCCTTACTCTTTTTTGCATACTTATGTTCAATGCTTTCCTTGCGGATCTTTATTCCAAGGATGTTAAGCTCGGCAAAGCACCCATTCCCCTTCAGATAGTTAAAGCATTAACTCTTTTAGGAATGCTTCTTCTGGCCATATCACAGTTTACAGGCCTTTACTATACTTTTGACGAGTTCAATCAGTACCAGAGAACATCGACTTTCTGGCTCTGCTATTTAATTCCTCTGCTTTCGCTGGTTATTCAGTTTTCGGTTATTATTGCATATCGTAAAAGAATTAAAAGAAGTGTCATGCTGTTCCTTGCAATCTTTACGCTGGTTCCGCTTGCGGCATCATTAGTGCAGTTTGCAACGAGAGGTATTTCTTTTACGAACATAGCTCTTGCAACGGTAGTCATTCTGCTGTTCCTGTTTACTCTTATTGACGTCAGCAACGATGCGGTAAAAGCAAACGATCTGGAAATCGAATACCTCAAAAAAGAGCAGAAAGATATTCAGGTTTTGCTTGAACAGACCACTGAAGCTTTAGCAACCGCAATCGATGTTAAAGACCCGTATACGCACGGTCATTCCACCAGAGTGGCTGAGTATTCGAGAAAGATAGCCGAGCAGGCCGGAAAATCCACGGAAGAGTGCGACGAGATTTATTTCGCGGCGATTCTTCATGATGTGGGTAAAATTCTGGTGCCGACCGACATCATTAACAAAGACGGCAAACTTACCAAAGAAGAGTTTGAAGAGATTAAAAAGCACCCTGTACACGGCAATCAGATTTTGTCACGTATCAGCAAATCTCCTTACCTCAGTATCGGTGCACATTTCCATCACGAGAGATACGACGGCAAAGGTTATCCCGACGGATTAAAGGGCGAGGATATTCCAGAGATTGCACGTATTATCGCTGTTGCGGATGCATATGATGCGATGACTTCGAAGAGAAGCTATCGTGATCCCATTCCGCAGGATAAAGTTCGTGAAGAGTTCGTAAAAGGAATAGGCACACAGTTTGATCCTAAATTTGCGAAGCTCATGATTCATCTTATCGACCTCGATGCCGAGTATGAGATGAAGGAGCGCGAGGAAATTACAGAACTTTCAGGTAAGCATAAATTTGAATGCGAAGCATTGCGTGACAATATTTCCGAAGGTATTCCCATTACTCCTTTTATGACGAGACTTAGTTTCCACGCCACAACGGATAAGGAACACCAGAAGAAAGAATGCATTCCTTCGATGATTATCTTTGATGCGCTCGACGGCAGAACGCATGAAGAAGACAACATGAAGAAGGATATGCTTTACTTCGAATACGGTACGATTCGTATCGACGGCGAGACCACAGTCTCAGGTGCAAGAAAGATTGAAAAGAAAGTCATTGTTAACGAAGGTGAAAAGAAGAATGACAAGTCGTTAATCGATCCGAAGGGCGTTGATTACGTAATCGAAGCCTGCAAGATGAAGGATCACCTTCTTTTCAGAATCAAGAATAAATTTGAGACCACTGAAATAATCATGGCTCTTCCCGACAGCGTAAGATACGCATATATCGGTCTTACAGGCGAACACTGCACAATGACCAATATTTCCATGGAAAAGGAAGGGAAGGAAATAGACGAAAATTATATCCCGAGAATCGCCGAAGAAATAAGCTTCGTAAAAGACGAACCCGTGGGTATAGTTCCCAATGTTCAGATAGACGGCTGGTGCTATACCGCATCGCACGGCATTGAGATTAAAGACGGTATGAAGCTTGCGTTCCACACCATGAGCCTTCCTACCGCAAGACTTATCTGGCACTGTCCTTACATCGAGCTTTTCTATGCGGATGACAAACTCGTAAACGGTAAGAATTTCTATCAGTTTGCACTTGTCAGACTCGACGGAGAAGCATGGGAAATGCATGACGGTGTTGAAAGTAAAACCTCGGTCAACAAGGATGATACGTTCGAAGGCTGGGATTACTGGAAAGAAAACAACAGCAAAGGTTTTGACGTTACCGTTACTTTTAAGAGAAATAAAAATAAGATTACAATTATTACCGAAAACTTCGGTATATCAATCACCAGCGTGGTAACAATCATCGAAGATGTTCCCGACATTTATGCGGCATTAACCGGTGACCAGGTTGCGATTTCGAATATCAGAATTGTTGAATAATTTCTTTTATGAGCATAAAAAAGGCGCCCTCGAAAGAGAGCGCCTTGATTATTTATATACAGACTATTTCTCGGAAATCTTTCCGTCCTTTGCATTCTTCTGTACGGAAGCAATTCCCTTCATGCAGCCGTCAAGCTTTGCATAGCCTTCGCCGGTTGCGATGATCTGTCCGTTTTTAGCTTTAAGACGGAATCTGAATTCGCCTTTTTTATCCTTGTAAACTTCAAACTTAGGATTCTTCTCAACCTGAAAATCTTTTACTGTCTGATTTTCAATTGCAGCTATCGGAGCATTTGCGGCAACTGATGCAACGCCCTTCTTTGCTGTAGCAGCACTCTTGTAAACCTGGCTGGATGCGATAACCTCTCCGTTTCCGGCAACAAGATTAAACTTAAATCCCTTCTTTGCTTCAGAAATAACAAATTTTCCCATATAAGAACCTCCTTTTTGATTTTACATATGACTATTCTCCCATAAAAGAAAAATAAGGATAGAATACATATATATTATACCGCAACAGAATCTGTATGAAAACAAGTATTTGCTAAGAAAAAGGTTTATGTTTTATTAAATTAAAGGTATAATAGAATACAGTTAAATAATAGATATTATGGAGGAGAAAAAAATGATTATTTGCCCGCATTGCAATTTAATGGATCTTCCCGACAATACAGAGATTTGTCCTAAGTGTCATCAGCGAATTATCATCGCAAGATGTAAGGACTGCAACAGACAGTTGTTTGGATCGGAGACAAAGCGTTGTCCCGAATGTAAGAGAGCTCATCACGAAAAGATGAAGAAGATTCTTATCGCTGCCGGTGTTGTTGTATTTGTAGCGGCAGGCGGATATACGATTCTTCCTCTTGATGTTATACCCGATGCAATTCCTGTTGCAGGTTTTCTGGATGATATTGCAGTTTTAACAACCGGTTCCACACTCGGTATCGCAGCACTTATCTCGGGATTTGTAAACGGCTCGAAGGCAAAGAATGTTGAAGATACTCAGTACAAGGCAAACTACAATCCCAACAGCAATCCCAACCAGGAAGTTATCAACAAACCCGAGCCTGAGAATGTTAACACTCAGAACGACGCACAGTAACAGCTTAAGCAGACATTAAAGGTTCTTTTTCGAAAGGACCTTTTTTGATTTTAGGAGGAATACTATAATGGCGGATTTTTGGAAAGAAAAATCATATTTGACGGAAAAAGTGGGATATTCGATTTTTTCCTTTAAATATTTTGCCGTGCTGGCAGTGATGGCTATAATCATTGCTGCCGCAATTATATTTTTTAAAACGAGGAATGATAAACAAAAGCTGATTCTTATCCGCGTTGTTTCACTGGTACCGCTGGGAATGGAGATTATGAAATTCATAGTACTCGCTTCTCAGAACATGTATGTTCCCAAGTATTATCCGCTCGGATTCTGCAGTCTGGTTGCATATGTTTTTCCGGTTTATGCATTTGCGAAAAATGAAAAAGTGCGCAATACCGCAAGATGCATCATCTGTATGTCAATGTTTCCCGCAGGCATTGTAACCCTGATTTTCCCCAACTGGATCGGAAACTACAGAATATTTGCGTATATGGCATTGCACAGCGATATATGGCATATGCTGATGATTATCTTCCCCATTTGGACATGGCTTAAGGACCGCGAAAAAATGCGCATGCCCGAAATGATTCTCGGCGCAGTAATCATGATTGCGCTTGTACCTTTTGTGGTTTTTCTTAATAAAGCCTGGGATGTGAATTACTGGTTTCTGGCTACGCCGTCGGAAAATCATCCGCTGGCCGCAGTTTACAATTCAATCGGCCCAATAGGATATTTCGCCGGCTGCGTCCTGCTGGCTTTTGTAGTTGGATGGACGTTCGGTATTTTGCAGAATGCAATTTTCCGTAAATATGAGAAAAGCAGAAATGATAAATCAACAGGACAATAATTCATACTGTTTGCGCATAAAGTTTGCGATAACATTATAATCCCTGCTTTTTGCGATATTATAACCTTCATTTATCAGCTCGGTATTATCTTTGTTCAAAAGTTCCGATACGGCATTTTCGAAATCGGTGAGAGAGCTGCATTTTTTAACATTTTTATTATCTGAAAGCCAGTCTCTGTAAACATCTATATCTCTGACAATGGTCGGTATACCTGAGGACAGCGCTTCCAATACAACGATACCTTCGGTTTCCTCATGGCTCATAAAACAAAATACATCACACGAATGATAGGCATCCCATAATTCTTCCTTTTTTGCATAGCCTGCGAAAATCAGATTATCGGGTGCTTCTTTTATGGTCTCTTTAATATTGTCCGGGATTAATGCGGGCGGAGTATAACCGAACCACATAAAGGTTATTTCAGGCTTTTTCCTTGCCAGTTCGATAAAATCCGTTATTCCTTTTCTTTCAATCATATGGCCGACGGACATAACAACAGGTCTTGATTCATCGATATTGTATTTGCTTTTGAAAGACTCAACAGTCTCTTTTACGGGCTTGTTCCAGTAAGAGTTATCAATTCCGTTTGAAACGGCAACAATGGGTTTTCTGATACCGTACCCTGATAAAAGAGCTTTTGAATATTCTGTCGGAGTGACAATCAAATCTCCGTGGTTATAGCAGAAAGTAATCCACTTTTTAAAAAGTGGTGCAATTAAATTAGAACCGATAAAGGAGTTTCGAAAATCCTCCATGGTTGAATGTGCATAATAGATTATTTTCCGCCCCGTCATACGTGCGAAAAGACAGACTAACAAACTGTCAGGAAATACGGTATTAATGTGAACAAAATCAGAGTCTTTTATCCTTTTGGTGCTCACGGAAATACCGCTTCGCTCAAGCAGTTCACTCTGATGATGAATTGCTCTTCCTACACCGCTTTTTTCAATTAGTCCTATTCCAAATGAGTGAATGTATACTTTCATTATGCGATCCTCATAAGTATAAATTGTAAAATTACATTAAGTCCCATGCTGTAAATAATAATCGGTAATGGCTTTCCTAAAAGAATAATCGGAACGAAAGTCTTTAACTTCATGTTGGTTGTTCCTGCCAGGTAGCAGAGGAAATCATCCGGAGCTACAGGTGAGAAGATTGCCAGTGCGAAAAGCTTTGCGAAACGGTTGTTTGTCTCGGTCCATTTTTTATATTTCTCTATTTTCTTTTCGCTGAAAAGCTTGTGCATCAGGTCCTGTCCGTAGTGCTTGGCAATCAGGAATACAATTATCGAACCTATGCATATTCCTATGTAGTTGAAGATAAAGCCCTTAACATATCCGAACATAGCGATTCCTACCACACAGCTTACTCCGCCAGGAATAATCGGAATTACGACCTGGATTATCTGAATCAGAACAAAGACAAACATTCCAGCAACTCCCAGTGAAGTAATGTATTCATCCATTTTTGCCTGATCGGTCAGTATTCCGTTTTTCCAGAGGTAGAACATGTAGGCAAAGGTGCAGATAAGGCCGATTACCGACAGTATGTTAAACAGTTTTTTTATGTTCATTTTCCGACCCCGTTTACGCAGATACTAAATTACCGTTAACGTTACGTGAGAATTCAGATATGGTCTTTGTGTACAGTTTCTCGCAGGATTTAACGAATGCTCTTTCGGAGAAATGATCCAGTACGGTTCTTCTGGCATTCTGTCCCATGGAGATTCGTTTTTCCTTATCGTTCAGGAGAACCATAAGCATTTTGATAAAGTCTTCTTTGTCTTTGTAAAGATATCCGTTAGTTCCGTTTTCAATTACGTCTGTCAGACATTCGTCTTCACGGCATAAAAGAGGTAATCCCGAAACCATGGCTTCAATATAAGTTAATCCCTGGGTTTCACTCTGTGAAGCACTTACAAAAACATCACCGATCAGATAGTATTCTTCGATTTTTTCGGGCGAAACCATACCTGTAAATATGACGCGGTTTTCGATACCGTTTTCTTTACATTTATCTTCAAGAGTCTCTCTGTGAGGACCGTCTCCGACAACAATCAGTCGTAAGTTGTTAAGTCTTGAATCTGCAAGGAAATCGAGTATTTCTTCAAGATTTTTTTCCTTGGCCAGCCTTCCGGCATAGAGTAATATAAATTCGTCCTTACCTATCCCGTATTCCGCACGGAGTGTATCTCTTTTGGATTTGTCTGCGTTTAAATACTTGTCTGTGTTGATTCCGGTAGGAATAACGGTTAAAGGAGCATTTATTTCATAGTCGCTTAACATTCTGTACATTTTTCCCGAAGGAACGATCATATTGGTTACATGTTTTGAAATTGAGTTGGTAAATTTAATTGCAGCCTTTCTGCCGATAGTTTTGCTCGGACACAGATAATGAGTATAGTTTTCGTAGACTGTGTGATATGTGTGAACGATAGGTGCTCCGGTTCTTTTGGAAATCATTCTCGCGTAAATAAAAGTTGAGAATTCGCACTGGCTGTGAATTATGTCAGGGTTCCAGTCTACTAGTTCTTCCATAAGAATATTAAGAACGGGCGGAAGCATAACCTTTACCTCAGGGTAAATCGCACCCAGGGGCAGAGCCGGCATATAATAAACATTATTTTCTTTTTTCTCAAATGCTGATTCTGAAAGAGTAAGGATACGGACATCATGACCGTCTTCCTTAAGACCTTTGATAAGATTAAGTGTTGAAGTTACAACGCCGTTAACGGCGGGTGTAAACATATCAGAAGTGATTAGTATTTTCATTTTCGCTGTTTTCCTCCTATGTATGATTGGAGTATAAACAGCGAAACTTAAAAAATAATTGAAAAATTTAAAGTTTTTAAATTTTTTGTATTTTTACGTTAAAAACTGTTTCATTTTCGTTAGGACATTGAACGCTGATTTCGCCCTTATGCCTTAAAACAATTGATTTTGCAATGGCTAAACCCAGTCCGAAACTGCCTGAATTTCTTGAAGAGTCGGTTGTATAAAAACGTTCGAATACGAAAGGAATGTCTTTTTCATCGATTCCTTTTCCGGTATTTTTAACTTCAAGAAGAGCCTTATTCTTGACTGCGTGGCATTCTACAAAGATTTCTCCGTCTTTTTCGGTATTCTTTATTGCATTATCTACCAGTATTTCCACGAGTTCCGAAATTTCATCCCTGTTGGCAGATATATTAATATCTTTATCTATATTGTAGTTATATTTAATGCCTTTTTCGAAAGCAACACTTTCATATGTAAGTACTATCTCTTCCACGGCCTCGGAAAATGATATTTTGCTGTGATTGTTGTTGGGTTGTTCTTCAAGCTTGGACAAAGTCAGTAATCTTTCTATCAGGCGCTTCATGCGCTCTGATTCTTTTATGATGTTGTTTAAATAAAGATTGTCTTTATCCTGAGCGGCGAGTGCCTGTGCGTTTATGCTGATTGCGCCTAAGGGTGTTTTTAATTCGTGGCTTGCGTCGGAGATAAACTGTTTTTCTCTTAAGATTGCCTGTTCTGCGGGTGCGGTTATAAAACGGGAAAGGAAGAAAATTATTACCAGCAGAGCGGCTGCGCCAAGAATGATAAGAGCGCCTTTTCCGATGGTTTTCCAGAAGCTTCTTGAATACATGGAAGAATCCATGATGACAAGCATAATACTACCGTCGCTTTCTTCTTTATAGGAATATAAGTATTTTCCGACTTTATAGCTTCCTTCACCTTTTTTAAGAATGTTGCTGATGGTTTTTTCGGAGATTTTGTCGTAGGTGTCTCCGCCAATTATTTTTGTGTTTAAAATCAGTCCGTCTTTGGCAAGATGCAGACCTACAATCGGATTTTCACCTTCGGTGATATTATTAACCAGTTCTTCCGTTTCGACATCAATATTGTTTAAATCGAATACACCGCTGTCGGAAATCCAGTCGAGCATTTCTTTCTGCGTGATGTTGTTCCAGTATTTGTTATATGCGGTATTAACAATAAAAAAGAGCCCGAATACAACCAGTAAAAGGGAAGCAGTAACTATAACGAATTTTGTTCTAAGTTTTGAAGCCATTTATTTTTCTCCGGAAACGAGGGAATAACCTATTCCTTTTTTGTTTGCTATAGAAGTTGTGGTGTTAAGGAATGCGAACTTTTTTCGTAAAAAAGTGATGTATACTTCGAGGTTGTTGTATTCGCTGTCCGACTCATATCCCCAGACTTTGTCGAGGATCATGTCCTTGGAAAGAACCTGTCCTTTGTTTAACATAAGGTATTCAAGGAGCTGATATTCGGTCTTGGATAATTTTACCGACTTGTCGCCGCAACTGAGTTTGTATGTTGAAATATCAAGACTGATGTCATAAGCGTAAATGATGCTCTTTTTAACGTCGGCATTGTTGCGGACTCTCGCTCTTACGCGGGCTAAAAGTTCTCCGGCATCGAAGGGTTTGGTCATATAGTCATCGGCGCCCGCATCAAGGCCTGTGATTTTATCGTCAATCTGGGATTTTGCGGTAAGTAATATTACCGGAGTCTGAATTTCTTCTTCGCGGATTTCTTTTAGGATTTCTATACCGCTCATATAAGGCAGCATTATATCTAAAAGAACCAGATCGTAGACATTGTTTTCAATGCATTCAAGTCCCTTTTTCCCGTCGTAGGCAACATCTGTGGAATAGCCTTCTTTTTCGAGTATAGCCTTAATACCGTCCGTTATTTCTTTTTCGTCTTCAACAATTAAAATTCGCATATGATCACCTTTGTTTGTTTTACGAGATAATAATAACAAATTATATACTAAAATTAAATTCTTAAAAAATCATTGAAGAAATAAAAAAGGTTCCAACATTTCTGCTGAAACCTTAGCAGCGCCACAAGGATTCGAACCTTGAGATGACGGAGTCAGAGTCCGTTGCCTTACCGTTTGGCGATGGCGCTATTTTTTAGACACTAATGTATTGTACACGATATCAAATGAAAACGCAACAAATATTTTTTAAAATTGATAATTTGGTTTTTTATTGATATTAGGGGTCTGCTGTGCTATAGTGAATGTAGTTTTCAATACTACATATGAAGTTTTAAAAGACCACAGGAGTTAAACGATGGAAAAATACTTACTTACTTGCGATACTGCAGTCGATTTAAACCTTGATTATTTAAAATCTAAAAACATTCCTTTTGTAAGTTTTCATTACAATCTGGACGGTCAGGATTACACCGACGATCTTGGACAGAGCCTTTCATATGAAGATTTCTACAAAAAAATAGATAATGGTGCAATGCCTGTGACTTCACAGGTTAATATCGCTGACTGCATTGACTTTTTTGAATCCTTCTTAAAAGAAGGCTATGATATTCTGCACCTTGCATTTTCGTCAGGTCTTTCGGGAACTTTTAACAGTGCTTACAATGCAGCTGAAGAGCTTAAGGAAAAATATCCCGACAGAAAGATAGTCGTAATCGATTCACTTGCGGCTTCTTCGGGATACGGGCTTCTTTTAGACGCGATGATTGAAAGAAAAGAAGACGGTGCTTCACTTGAAGAACTTGCAGCATTTGCAGAAGCAGAAAAGCTTAACGTTCAGCACTGGTTTTATACAACAGATTTAACACACTTTAAGCGCGGCGGAAGAATCTCTGCTACAGCATGTGCGATCGGTAACTTCTTAAATCTCTGCCCGCTCATGAATGTGGATGCTGAAGGCAAGCTTGCAGTTCAGTATAAAATAAAGGGCAAGAAAAAAGCTGCAAAGGAAGCAGCAGCAAAGATGCTTGAAAACTGTGAATTCGGCAAAGAATATTCCAAAAGATGCTTTATTTCAAACTCAGGCTGCAGAGAAGATGCAGAGTACCTTGCAGGTATCTTAAATGAAATGTTCCCCAATATTAAGGACGGCATTCAGATATTTGATATCGGAACAATCATAGGAACACATACAGGCAGAGGAACGGTAGCGCTGTTCTTCTTCGGAAACAAGAGAGAGAATTAACCCATCATTGTTCATACTTAAATTAACCGGCATGTTTTCGTCAAAAGACTACATGTCGGTTTTTTATTTATGTTATAATATCAGATATCAACTTCAGGAACGGCTTAAATGAAAAAAACACTGACAAACGTAATTAAAATTGCATATATAGTTCTGGCCCTGCTTACTTTATTAGGCATAATAAAGGCTTTGTTTGTGAGCATTGACGTGGATGAATCCTATGCGGTGGCACAGGCGTACCGCCTCGTTACCGGCGACAAGCTTATGTATGATATGTGGGAACCGCACCAGTTTTCGGCGTTTCTGCCCGCGTTCTTTTTATATCCTTTCATAAAGATTTTTAAGAGCACGGATTACTGCGTGATTTATTTAAGGATGGCAGGACTGCTTATACACTTATTACTCGGCGTTTTGCTTTTCTTCGTTTCTAAAAAGAAAAGTAATGCGTATGTGGCTGCATTTGCGTTCCTGTTTCACATGAATTTCCTGCCTAAGTGGGTTGCAATGCCCGAGTTTGAAGTGATGCATTACTGGAGCATGCTCTCGGTATTTCTTCTTTTACTCGCGGCGGATGAAAGTAAGAAGATAATTCTATACTTCCTTGCAGGCCTCTGCTTCGGAGTGAGCGTGCTCTGTTATCCGACAATGATTCCGATCTTCTTTGTATTCGTAATCGCCATGGCGGTCAGAAAGAAAAAAGAAGGAATCCTTCCTTTTTTTGCGGGAACTATTTTAGTCGGACTTATTACTGTAGCAGTAATTCTCATAAATGTTTCGCCGAGCGAACTGCCGTTTTTCATAAGCTACATCCTTATGGATTCGTCACATACTTCGGCCGGAATGAGTTACAAGCTTGCAACATATCCCGCGGAACTTACGGCACAGGGAACGGAGATTTTAATCGGCCTCTGTGTCGGACTGGTACTGGCACTGATTTATCGAATTGTGCAGAAGATTGTATGGAAGAGAAAGATAGAAGTTTTTTCTTTTATGATAAATATTCTTGTATTCGCGAGCATTTGGCTTTCGCTTAAGACTCTGTTCGGATATGTGTTCGGAAACGAAAACCAGTTTTATCTGCAGTCAAGATACATCGTGTATGCAGTACTTTTTATGATTGTTGCCATAAAAGAATACAAGCGCTTTTCCGCAGAACTCTGGTATGCCATTATACCCGCGCTTTTGACGCTTCCGATGGTCTTTGCAATTACGAACATGGATTCCAACTCGCTTTACTCGAAGCTTTTCATGGCGGTTATCGCGGGAATCTTTATCATCGGTAAAAAGTATTTTGCGACAGAGGAAAAAGAAAATCTGGGCAGATCGGATCTGATTCTTTCCGTATGCTGCATGCTTTTCTGCCTGTTCTGTCTTTTCGGATGCAGACTGTTTCTTTTACGAGTTAACGGATGTATGCCGGTTACTGTAAGAGCAAAGCTTGAGAAAGTTGAAAACGGACCAGCGAAGGGAATTTACATCTTAAAGAATCAGGCAGACGCATGGAACGGCTCGTACAAGGCTTTCAAAGAAGTGATAGACTCCGACAAAAACGTCCTTTTCATCGGACAGGAGCAGCTTTTCTATGTGACATTCGTTGACAGGGTAACGACACCTTCGGTGCAGGGAACCACGGCATTTAACGAGATGTACGGTAAGTATTACGAGGTATTTCCGGACAAATTTCCCGAGATTGTGGTCAGGGACGCATCGTTTGACGTTAACCCCGCGTACTACTATTCGGATGAAAATGAATACATTTTCAAGTGGCTGGCGGACAACTGTGAGACAGTTGAAGTACTGAACAACGGATATTACGAAATTGTATCAGTAAACAAAAAATAATCATGAGTAATTATTTGCAAAATAATATCTTTCCATTATAATAGTATAGGTCTGCAGAAGACCATTAAGGGATTAAAGGGTTGTTTTTATAAAAAATAAGGGGAAAATATGGAAGGCAATATTGGTTTATTCGGACAGTTTAAGTATGTTTTTAAAGGTTTAATAAAACCGCGATTTTTCAACAGACTGGCTAACCAGTCTACGTTTAAAGTCGTGTTTTATACCATAATTGCGGTTATCGCATCGGCCGTTGTTTACTGGGGCATCATTTATTTAAGATGCCTTGGCGGTAACGGTTTTATCACGAAGACCGTAGACACTATTAAGACTGTTCCGCAGTTCACATACACCGGCGGACAGTTAAGATTTGAAGAAAATACTTTTATTCAGGTTGGCGAGAAGCAGTATGTTGTATTCAACTCTGATATCGAGAATGCTGATAAAGCATATATCGACAAGGTTGAAATTTTAACAGACTGGTCCAACGGCAAATCTGTTTATGCATTTAACGGCAAATCTCTCCTCTATATCAATGTGGTTGGTGTGACCTCTACTCTCAAATATTCTGACCTCGCAAATGTAATCGGTCTTCCCAATAACTTCGACAGAGAAGGTTTCATAGATATTTTCAAAGAAAAATTTATTATATTCTTCCTTATGTTGGCAGGCGTATCACTTATCTGGTTCGCCATTAAAGCTGTGTTCTTAGGCTTTTTGTTCGGTGGTGTAGGCTTTGGTATCAACAAGATTATCAAACAGCCTTACAACTACAAGGAAATGGTAAGAATTTCCCTTTATATTACGGGAATGACAAATATATTAAGAAATGCAATCAACGCATCACCGGTTAAGCCCGCATGGATGCTTCTTAACATTGCGTTCTTACTCATTGTAGGTATTTATCTTTTCTTCGCACTTGCAGGTGCTACAGAAGAGACAGGTCCTTCAAGTACAATCGTATTCAACAAGCCTTCGTCAAAGAAGTTTGAAGATATTCCCGCACCCGATCCTTTTGCAAAGAAGAATTACGATGCACCCAAGACCTCTTCGATTTCTTTCTCAAGAAAGGCTGAAACTCCCGAACCCGCACCTGCACCCACGGTTGCAACTGTTGAAAGTGCACCTTCGGTAGGAATGGGCGGAGCTCTTTACAGAGGTTCTTCAAGTGCTTCAGGTTCTGTTACAACAAGCACTCCTTTTACGAAGAAAGGTGTTGCAAGCGAAACAGCTTCCACAGAGACTTTATCATTCGGTTCAGGCATAGTTGAAGAGAGCGCTCCCGAAACTTCATACGAAAGCGTTTCCTACAGCGAACCTTCGACAACTTATGCAGAGCCCGAAACAACATATACTACATATACGACTCCGGAGCCCGAACCCGCACCCGCACCCGCACCCGTATCTGCAATTGTTAAGAGCGATATCGGTACATTCGGCGGTCTCGGCGGAATTTCTTCGAGCGGTTCAGGCGAGAAGAAGAGCAAACCTAAATACGACAGACCGATTACAGCACCCGATGCATACAACGGTCTTTATTACAGCGGTTCCGATAATGAAGAAAGCTACGAGAGCAATTACGGTTCAGGTACTCTGGTTGACAGAGGAAGTTCCTACGGCAAGACACTCGGTGCACCCGCATCAAGCTCGTCTTCCAATCCTTTTGCATCCGTGCTCGGCGTACCTACAGCTTCAACAACAACTGCAAGCACAGCTCCTTCGGGACTCGGCGGAAGCCTTTACGTAAATCATCATGATGATGCTCCCGCACAGTCTTCAGAGCATGTATCATTTACTACTAAGGACGGCAGCAATCCTTTCGGAAACGGCGGATTCTATCTTTCCGCTCCTCCCAAGAAAGGTGCTTCCACAACTCCTCACCCCAACACCGTTAAAAAAGGCGGTAAGACTGTTAACAGATATTCTGATGACGACTTCGCGGCATGGGAAAGAGAAACTTATGCCGAGGATTTTAAACCCAGAGGTGGCTTTGGCAACAATATTTTCTAGGACGGATAAACATGTTTTTAATAGGTAACAGACAGGCCTTAAAGGCCGTTAAAAGAGTGGACTTCGGTATGTACTTCGCCGAAGACGGTCACGAGGATGAAAGGGTACTGCTTCCGAAGAAGGAAGTTCCCGAGGATCTTAAAACCGGAGATACGCTCGAACTGTTTCTTTACAAGGATTCAAACGACAGACTTATAGCGACCAGGAGAACTCCTAAGATATGTGTCGGAAACATAGCTCTTTTACGAGTGAGTCAGGTTTCCAAAATCGGAGCGTTTCTTGACTGGGGACTCGAAAAAGATCTGTTTTTACCTTTTAAGGAACAGACTACCAAGCTTAATGTCGGAGACGAATGTCTTGTCAGGGCTTACATCGACAAGTCCTCAAGAATCTGCGCTTCGATGAAGATTTATAAATACCTTGAAACCGGCAGCGGTTATGAAAAGGACGACTGGGTAAACGCCAGAGTGTATGAGATATCCGAAAGGTTCGGCGCTTTCTGTGCCGTGGACGACAAATACTCGGCGCTTATTCCGGCTAAGGAAATGACGAAGGAAATTCACGTGCTCGATACATTCGAGGCGAGAGTTACCGCGGTACTCGAGGACGGCAGATTAAATCTGGCACTTCGCGACAAAGCGTATGCGACAATCGACAAAGACGCCGACTACGTAATGTACCTAATCAGACAGTACGACGGAGTACTTCCTTTCAACGACAAGGTTTCACCCGAGATCATAAAACGCGAATGCAACATGAGCAAAAACCAGTTTAAGAGAGCCGTAGGGCATCTTTTAAAGCAGGGCGAGATAGAAATCGGGGAAAAAGTTATATATTCGAAAGAAAGATTAAAGTGATGCACAAAGGCTCAAATACGGGCCCTTAATTGAAAATTTTATTTCCAGTTATTCTTTATATGATTTATAACTAATCTATAATTTAAAAACTTACTGAAGTTAGTCTTGCAAACGAGACTGACTTCTTTTTTTATGCAAGAATTGAAGTAAAAAGTGTCAGGAG
>JAFYHV010000173.1 GCA_017538995.1 Lachnospiraceae bacterium
CTTTGCGGGAGCTGCTTTCTTTGCAGGAGCTGCTTCCTTCTTAGCAGGTTCAGCCTTCTTTGCGGGCTCTGCCTTCTTTGCAGGTTCAGCCTTCTTTGCGGGAGCTGCCTTCTTTGCAGGAGCTGCCTTCTTTGCGGGAGCTGCCTTCTTTGCAGGAGCTGCCTTCTTTGCGGGAGCTGCCTTCTTTGCAGGAGCTGCTTCCTTCTTCTCTTCAACCTTAGCTGCTACAACGGGAGCTGCTTCAGCTTTCTTTTCTTCAGCTTTTGCAGCTGCTGCCTTAGCGATAGGCTTAACAGTAACTGTTGTCTTTTTGATCTCTGCCATAATAAATTCTCCTTCCACACCTCAAGAGGTGTACAAATTTAACCAAATTTTTAACAAATTTACATAAAAATTGCTTTATATAAACGAAGTTTAATATATTGTATTTTTTTTGTCAAATGTTCGATTGTAATTTCTGTCATTTGGATATTTTTAGAGAAAATATCTGCCTTTTTTTGTTAAATATACACAAATCGTATATTTTTACTCTCTTCCGTACTCTGCTTTTACGAATTCGCGAAGAGCAACGAGCGATCTTTTTACTTTTTCAGTTTCAATGCAGTAGGACATTCTGAAATATCCGGGACAGCCGAACGAATCCGAAGGAACCAGAATCAGATTGTACTTCTTTGCCTTTTCACAGAACACTTTTGCATCTTCTTCAAGTGCTTTGGGGAAGATGTAGAAAGTTCCCGAAGGCTTTACAACTTCGAAACCGAGACGAACGAGTTCATTATAAATAAGGTTCATATTTGTTTCATAAACCTTTAAGTCACTTGTTAAGTCAAGGCACTCAGCCACAGCGAGCTGGATGATTGAAGGAGGGCAGTTATGTCCTGTACCTCTGGAAATCTGTGTGCACATTCCGACAATGTATTCAGCATCCGTACACTTGGGATTTACAGCCACATATCCGATACGCTCACCGGGAAGTGAAAGTGATTTGGAATATGAGTAGCAGCTTAATGTATTGTCATAGAACTTTGATACATAAGGTGCATCAGCGCCGTCGAATACTATCTCTCTGTAAGGTTCGTCGGAAATGATGAAGATATCATGTCCGTACTCTTCCTGCTTCTTATAAAGAATGTCTGCGAGTGTCTTTAAAGTCTCCGATGAGCATGCTGCGCCCGAAGGGTTGTTGGGTGTGTTAATCAAAACAGCCTGAACATCGCAGGTTAACATTTCTTCGAAAGCTTCAAAGTTAATCTGGAAGTTTTCAAGGTTGGGCGGAACTACCTTAAGTACTGCTCCGGTATCATTGATGTAATGCATGTACTCGGGGAAGAAAGGAGCAAAGGTAAGTACCTTGTCATTTGTATTTGTCACACATCTTACGGCATGGGCAACTGCACCTGCAGCACCTGTAGCCATAAAGATATGGTTAGCTGTATAGTTCATACCGAATCTCTTATTCAAAGATTCTGCGATTGCGGCTCTTACCGAAGGGATTCCGGGTGAAGGGCTGTAACCGTGAAGTTTTACGGGGTCCGTTTCCTGTAAAAGTTTAATCATGGTATCGGTAAATTCCTTGGGAGCGGGAACGGAAGGATTGCCGAGGCTGTAATCAAATACGTTCTCGTATCCTATCTCTTTTCCTTTTTCGGTAGCATAGGTAAACATTTCCCTGATTACCGATTTTGCATTAAGCATTTCTTTGTAATCCTGTCTGATCATTTTCTTTTTCTCCGTTTATATTAATTAATTTTTTTACGAGTCCCATTTGACATACGTAACAAATACGTTGCCGTTATTATCATAAAAGGTTTCCGCTTCGTCTCTTCCGACTTTCATAAGGTTTCCGCTTCCGGGATTAACCCAGACATAAACAGAATCGCTGTAGCCGATAATCAGAACGGTGTTGTTGTCTGCCTCTGCGATAACGGGAATATCCTTATTCAGATAATACTTGATTAATTCCGGACTGACATTAACCAGTTCAACACCTTTTGCATTCGGAACACTTTTCTCTATTATCTCTTCGTATGACATGCTTCTTAAATCACTTTTGACATCGAGCGAGAAGCCTTCATAGTCGAGAATCTTTTCAAGGCAGGCTTCCATGGAAGAAGATTCCTCATCCGCGGGAGTCATACCGTCTATTACCATAATCTGATTGGTTTTGCTGTAAGATTCCTTTTTCCAGATATAATGACCGTTACAGTCAATAACGCATCCAAACCCGTCATTTGCAGTCTTTACAGCCTCACTGATATCTGTGAAAATTCCTGCACATTCATCGGAATTCATTACATAATAAATATTGTCGGATTCACCTGTCAGAATCAGTTCTCTTCTGCCCTCATACATTTCCGTCTTGGGAGTTTTGAACTTAATCTTCTTGGGGTCCATCTCTTTTTTAAGAGTAACCTGGACAATCTTTTTAAGGTTTTCCGTAATAACGACTTCGGAATTGTTTTTATAAGTCTTTTCCATTAACGTATTAACGATACTGTCGGGAGGTGCACTTACAAACTCTCCGTCATCGTTCTTTTCGTTTCTGGTAAGAGTGATAAGATTGTCGTTAATCTTGCAGCTTAAAACATAAATATTCTGATATGTGTAGGTCTTCAGGATTTCCTTGTATCTGTTAATGATATTTAACTTATACATCGGAACAATCTTTTCCCTGTAAACATTCTCGGAAATGTCCGCATTTCTCGCATCGCCGTAGATTAAGTCTTCGCCCATAAATCCCATCGGCTTAATATGCTCTCCGGCCTTTGCATCGATGGTATAGATCTGCGAACGCTCCATATCAAGGAAGGTTATCTGGTTGATACCTATTGCATCTTCCTTTGAAATCCACGCGCAGTTTTTGTAGGAAGGCGCCACATAAAGATATTCGTTTTTAAGATTTTCTACGACTATTTCCTCAGACTGTTCTTCGATATTTACCTTGTGGATTTTCTGATCATAAAAGAAATAAAACTCGTTTTTGTTGTTTGCGTACGCGAGTTTTCCTATTTCGTTTTTAAGTATCTCATAAGGCTTGTCGCATTCTATGAAAATCTTTTCGACTACGACATTGGTCTTTGAATTGTATTCGAACAGATGAATACCGCATTTTCCTTCATAGTCTCCGCGGTTAAAATATCCGTACACATAGAAGAACACGTTTCCGGACTCATCGATTCGAAGTATCTTTATATCATGCTCGGGATTAATACATCTTGCATCGTGATTGTCTTTATCATAAAAGGAATAAGCCGTACCGAAAGTATTCTGCGCGGAGTTTACGACAAAGAGTGATTTGTTGTTTACAAATGCATATGTATTGCCGTCCTCACTCTCCGCATGTTCAAATTCGTCAGGCATGATTCCAAGCATCAGCGTATCGTTATATACAACGCCCTTGTCAGCGAAAAGAATCGTATTCATGTATCTGTCAAAGGATAAAAGATACATTCTGTCAGACCCTTTTATGAACCTGTAATACTCGGTTACGGAATAAAGTCTTTCCTCTTCGCCGGTTAAAGCGGAAACCGTATATTCGAGTTTCATCAATGCGTTCTTTGAATCAATCTCTCCTACCGTACATACAGGCTCGTCGACTCTTTTAACTTCGAGGCTTCCCCATGTTACCTGGTCCATTGAACTGTGGATATTGACATGTGAGAAATTCGTATTGTCGCCCGAAGAATTGCTCTCCATGTATTTGCCGATTTCTTCCTGCGCTGTTTCCTTATCAAACGTGCAGTTGTTGAAATAGTAAACGTAATCGAGTTTCTCGGAGAAGTTTAAAGTATCGTCCTCGAATATTCTCGCATAGTAATATGCTTTTCTGTCGTTGTCGAGAGTAAGAATTATCTTTAAGGAATAATCCGTTTTCTCGGCAATAATATCTTTGAACGTAAAAGAAAGATCCATATATTCCGAGGTCTGCGTGTATGTTGTCACATCGCCTTCCTCGACAAATCTTTCCTTGTCGATACTTCTTAGTTCATAGGAGATATTGTTTATCTTCTCTCCCATTTTATATATGCGAACATTAAGTTTTCTGCCGTTCTGTAAAGGTGTGATTCCGTCACGGATAACCGAATAATCCATCTCGGCGGTATAGCCGAACATTCTGTTAAAATCGTGGTCGTTTTCTCTCACACAGATAACGGGAAGCGAAGCCGGAGCCATTTCTTTGGTAAGGTCCGTATTTCCGCGGTTTAAAAGATATCCGAAAAAGAACAGCGAAGCTACAAACCACGCAGCTATAACCACATATTTCCAGGCTTTGGTTAAAAGGAACTGTTTTATGGGCGAATTCCTTGAGCCGTTCTCCTGGAGATCAACGTGTTTAATACTATTAAATTCGTTGGCTCTTTCTTTTCTTTTTTTCATTAATTCCCGTATATGCGAAAGGTCTGCAACTTTCGTCACAGACCCAAATAATTACTTAACACTGTTCAATCTGCATATGGCTTTTTTAAGCGCAACCGCCGCTCTGTCAAGATCCGTGTCGGGATCCTTGGCAGCAATTCTTTCCTGCGCTCTCTTAAAAGCTTCCTGCGCACGGTTTTCATCAATTTCGGAAGGCCACTCGATTATTTCCGCCAGGATAATAACCGAATCGGGATTGATTACCGCAAAGCCTGCATGCAAAGCCGCATTCTTCGGCTGATCCTCTTCCGTAATCGTAAGTATGCCCGGTTCTATGATGACAGTCATCGGAATGTGATTTTTCAATACACCGATTTCTCCCTCGGTAGTATTGAATTCAAGCATTGATGCTTTTCCCTCATAAAACAGTCTCTCCGGGGTTATTATTTTAACATCGAAAAGATTTGAATCTTCCATCTATAAAAAACTCCGTTTATTTCTGATTCTTTTTGGCAAGAACATCGTCGATGCTTCCGGCATTTAAGAAGTAACCTTCGGGAATGTCGTCATGCTTGCCTTCGAGAATTTCCTTAAATCCTCTGATGGTCTCTGAAATGGGAACGTATTTACCTTCGAGACCTGTGAACTGACCTGCTACGAAGAAAGGCTGTGAAAGGAATCTCTGTACCTTTCTTGCACGGGATACCAAGAGCTTGTCATCTTCGGAAAGTTCATCCATACCTAAGATAGCGATGATATCCTGAAGTTCTTTGTATCTCTGAAGGATTTCCTGTACGCCTCTGGCTACCTGATAATGCTCAAGACCTACGATTCTGGGATCCAAAATTCTTGATGTTGATTCAAGAGGATCTACAGCGGGATAAATACCAAGCTCAACGATTGCTCTCGAAAGAACGGTTGTTGCATCGAGGTGAGCGAATGTTGTAGCGGGAGCAGGGTCGGTTAAGTCATCGGCAGGAACGTATACAGCCTGAACCGATGTGATTGAACCGTTCTTTGTAGAAGTGATTCTCTCCTGAAGTGCACCCATTTCTGTCTGAAGTGTGGGCTGATAACCAACGGCCGAAGGCATACGTCCAAGAAGTGCGGACACTTCGGAACCTGCCTGTGTGAAACGGAAAATGTTATCGATGAAAAGAAGCACGTCCTTTCCGCCTTTGTCACGGAAGTACTCAGCCATTGTAAGTCCTGTAAGACCTACTCTCATTCTTGCTCCGGGGGGCTCGTTCATCTGACCGAACACCATGGTGGTTTTATCAATAACGCCCGATTCCTGCATTTCATGATACAGGTCGTTACCCTCTCTTGTTCTTTCGCCTACACCGGTAAATACGGAATATCCGCCGTGCTCTGTAGCGATGTTACGGATAAGCTCCTGAATAAGAACTGTCTTACCAACACCGGCACCGCCGAAAAGACCGATTTTACCACCCTTCTGATAAGGGCAAAGGAGATCTACGACTTTAATACCGGTTTCAAGAAGTTCTGCTTCGGTTGACTGCTCTACGAAATCGGGAGCAGGTCTGTGAATAGGTTCGTATGATACGTCTTCGGGAGCGGGCTTATTGTCAATAGGCTGACCGAGAACGTTAAAGATACGTCCGAGTGTGTTTTCACCGACAGGAACGGAAATAGGTGAACCTGTAGCAACTGCTTCCATGCCTCTTACAAGACCGTCCGTAGGTCCCATGGCAATACAGCGAACCGTATCGTCACCGAGGTGCTGTGCAACTTCGACAGTCAGTTCCTTTCCTGCATTGGTCTTAATCTTGATAGCCTCGTTAATCTGAGGCAGACCGCCCTTTGAAAATTTAATATCCAAAACCGCACCGATAATCTGTGTGATCTTTCCGATATTTGTCATCTTGAAATACTCCTTTTAATAGTTTTATGAAATAGCTTCCGCACCTGCAATAATTTCGGTAAGCTCCTGAGTAATGCTTCCCTGTCTTGCACGGTTGTACTGAAGTGTCAGTTTGCCGATCATTTCTTCAGCATTGTTTGTTGCGGAATCCATAGCCTGCATTCTCGCACCGTTTTCACTGGCAACAGCTTCGATAAGTGCGCCGTGAATAAGTGAAGTAAGATACTTGGGTACGATGTATTTAAGTGCTTCGTCATCGGGAATTTCGAAGTTCATGAGAAGAAGCTTGTCATTAGGATCGTCTTCCTCGTCCGAACCGTAAATCTCTCCCGGGATAATCGGAAGCAGTTTTAAAAGGGTAGGCTCGTGGCTTACCGTATTTTTGAAATTGGTATATGCCAGATAAATCTCTCCGATTTTCTTTTCATCAAATTCTTTTAAGAGCTTGTTACAGACTTTGATGGCATCGGCATATTCAAAGCCTTCGGCGAGTTCGGAATAGTCCTTCCTGATGTAATAACCTTTTCTCTCAAGAAGTTCTCTGCCCTTTCGGCCGATGATGTAAATATCCGTTTTATCCTTGTCGAAATCACCGTTTGTAATGAGTTTTACGATGTTGGAGTTGTAACCGCCGGCAAGACCTCTGTTGGAGGTGATTACCAGTACAGCCTTTCTGTCGCATTCGCTCACCTTTACGTAAGGTGTATCAACGTTTGCCGAATCTGATAAAAGATCGGTAACGGTATTGTACATGGCTCTGAAGTAATATTTGGATTTAATGGCTCTGCCTTTTGCGCGCTGCAGTTTTACCGTGGATACAAGTTTCATTGCCTTGGTAATCTGCTGAGTGCTTGTAACACTTTCTCTGCGTCGCTTAATGTCTCTCATTGAAGCCATAAGCTAAACTTCCTTTTACTTAAAATCTGCCTTGAAGTCCTCAATTGCCTTAAGGAGCTTCTGTTCGTTTTCTTCCGTAATTTCCTTAGCTTCTCTGATGCTTTCGGGAACTTCGGGATATTTTGTCTTAATGAATTCAAAGAGTTCGTCTTCAAATCTTGTGATGTCTGAAACAGCAACATCAAGGAGCAGTTTCTTTGTAGCCGCATAAATAATGATTACCTGGAATTCAACAGGCATGGGCTTATACTGAGGCTGCTTTAAGATCTCTTTGATTCTTTCACCCTGAGCTAATTTCTCTTTTGTATCTGCATCGAGTTCGGAACCGAACTGAGCAAATGCCGCAAGCTCTCTGTACTGTGCAAGTTCCACACGGATAGGAGCTGCAATCTTTTTCATAGCTTTAATCTGAGCCGCACCACCGACACGGGATACCGAAAGACCTGCATTAACTGCGGGACGGAAACCTGCGTTAAACATTTCGGTTTCAAGATAAATCTGACCGTCGGTAATTGAAATAACGTTGGTCGGAATGTATGCCGAAACGTCGCCTGCCTGTGTCTCGATAATGGGAAGAGCCGTTAAGGAACCTCCGCCGTATTCTTCGCTCATTCTGGCTGCTCTTTCAAGAAGTCTTGAATGTAAGTAGAATACGTCGCCGGGGTACGCTTCTCTTCCGGGCGGTCTACGAAGGAGTAAGGAGAGTGTACGGTATGCGGTAGCATGCTTACTTAAGTCATCGTAGATTACGAGAACGTCTTCTCCTTTTTCCATCCATTCTTCTCCGATGGCACATCCTGCGTACGGAGCTATGTACTGAAGGGGAGCAAGTTCTGAAGCTGTTGATGCAACAACTGTTGTATAAGCCATTGCGCCGAACTCTTCAAGTGTCTTAACGATGTTTGCAACGGTAGAAGCTTTCTGACCGATGGCTACGTAAATACACTTAACGCCCTGTCCCTTCTGATTGATAATTGTATCTATGGCAATCGCAGTCTTACCTGTCTGACGGTCGCCGATAATAAGTTCACGCTGTCCTCTTCCGATGGGTACCATGGAGTCGATAGCCTTGATACCGGTCTGAAGGGGTGTGTCAACGGATTTTCTTGTGATAACGCCGCTTGCAACACGTTCAATCTGACGATACTTATCTGTATTGATAGGTCCTTTACCGTCGATAGGCTGTCCGAGAGCATTAACGACTCTTCCGGTCAACGCGTCGCCTACGGGAACTTCTACTACTCGTCCGGTGGTCTTTACAATGTCGCCTTCGTTGATATTCTTCTGGTTACCCAAAAGTACGGCACCAACGTTATCCTCTTCAAGGTTCATAACCATGCCGTATACTTCGCCGGGGAACTCAAGAAGTTCGCCCTGCATGGCGGTTTCAAGACCGTGAATACGTGCGATACCGTCCGCAACCTGAATTACCGTTCCGACATTGGATACTTCCATTCGGTCAGAGTATCTTTTAATCTGATCCTTAATCACAGAACTTATTTCTTCCGGTTTTAAATTCATGGATCTTCAGTCCCTTTCTTTAGATTTGAATTTTGTGTAAATCCCTGGTAATGTTTTCAAGCTTCGTTTTTACGGAATTATCCACAATTCTGTCTTTTATTCTGATTACCATTCCGCCGATTAAGGAAGGATCGGTTTCGTATTCGATTTCGATCTCTTTGTAATCGGTAGTTGATAAAAGTTTATCTTTTATGCGATTCTTCATCTCGTCGTCGATTGCAATCGCGCTTGTTACCTTTGCCTGTCCGATATGCAGATATTCCTTGACGCGAAGAATAAAATAATCAAGTATTTCGTCAAGATAACCGTATCTGCCTTTAATCGTAAGCAGTTCAAGAAACGAAAAAAGTTTTTCGTCGATTTTGCCTTTGAAGACTTTTTCGAGAATCTCGAGATGTTCTTCCTTGGAAAATCTGGGATTTGACATCAGCTCTTTTAACTCGGGGTTGGCGTCAAAAACATTTTTCAATTCCTTAACTTCTTCAAGCATTTCAATACATGAAGAGGATTCGGTTGCAATCTGAAATAAAGCCTCGCCGTAAGTCGTTATTGCTGATTTAGCCATGTATCCTCACCTATTCCCTTTAAGGTTTCATCGAGTAAACGTTTCTGATCGGCTTCACTCATAGAAGAAGCAACAATCTTTCCTGCCATTGCTTCGGCAACATTAATAACTTCTTCCTTGACTTCGTCAGCCACTTTAAGTTTCTCAAGGTTTGCTTCACGATGGGCATTGTCGATAATCTTGCCCGCTTCTTCACGTGCATCGGCAACTATTCTGTTCTCATTAGCCAAGGCTCTCTGTCTTGCATCGGAGAGAATACCTTCGACTTCGGCATCAACGTTTTTCAGTCTGTCTTCATATTCAGTCTTGAGACGCTCTGCATCTTCTTTTTCTTTTCTGGCTGCTTCTATATCATCCGCAATTCCCTGTTTTCTCTTTTCAAGGAATTTTCTTGCAGGATTGAAAAAGAAGAACGAACCGCCGAGGAAAAGTACAAATACAGCGATAAGCGTCAGGAGGGAATCATGCAGAAGCTGAAAATCCAGGTTGAATAGTCTGCTCATAATTAAGCCCTGCCTCCTTTAAAATTTCTTTTCCGATTAGTTTGTAAAAGGCTTAACGAATAAGAGCAACATTGCGATTAACAAGCCGTAAAGACCTGTTGTCTCGGCAACAGCCTGACCCAAAAGCATTGTAGACATGATCTTACCCTGTGCACCGGGATTACGTCCTACTGCGGAAGCACCGTAACCTGCGGCAATACCCTGTCCTACACCGGGGCCGATACCTGCGATAACTGCAAGTCCCGCACCTATGGCTGAGCATCCTAAGATAAAGTTCTCATTGAATTCCATTTTGTATCCTCCTGAAAATTTTATGTTTATCTTAATTTCAATTTAGTTCGATTGAACTGTTTCCTGTTTCGTAAATACTTTCTTAAGCATTTTCTTAAATATCGTCTCTTCATTGTCACCGATTGCAGAGCCTATATAGGTTACGGTCAGCATACAGAATACGTATGTCTGGATGGCACCCGAGAAAAGATCGAAGTACACATGAAGTGCTGCGGGCCAAGCGTATGCAAACTTAGCTAAAAGTCCGTATACTAAAGCCATCATAACGGTACCCGATAAGATATTTGCGAAAAGACGCAGCGAAAGCGATACGGGAACCGCACAGTCTCCGATAATATTGATGGGAAGCCAGATGGGAAGCCATGGAGGAAGGGGTGAACATTTGTCCTTCCAGATAGCCCAGAGGCTGTTAAATCTGACTTCGTTTATTCTGACAAGTGTGAATGTGATAAGACCCAAAGGAAGTGTAACACCGTAATCGGCTGTGGGAGGTCTTAATCCCAAAAGTCCCGATATATTGGAAAAAAGAATAAACAGGAAAAGCACGCCAATGTAGTTTCTGAAGCCTTTACCCTTTTTGCCCATGGCACCGTCAGTGATGCCGTCTAAGAACTCTACCAGGAATTCGAGTATGCACTGGAAAGTTCCGGGAATTGCTTTTGCGTGTTTAAACACCTGACCGCCGATGAAAAAGAAAATCAGCAGACAAACCACTACAATGAGCAAGCATACATGTGAAGTTGTAATCCATACCTCATGACCCAGGAAGTTGTATTTAAATACACCATGGATCATAAAATCGACGCCGTCAGCGCCCGCTAACAACAGGTTCGGAGTCATTATTTTCCTCCTCCGCCTCCTCTGAACCGTCAGAATCCAGAGAATTGGGATTTATTTTCAAATTTATTTTATGGATAAGCGGCGCTAAATACGTCGCAAATTTTATTGAGAATATTCCGATAAAAGTTGCAATCGGATTGGTGTAGGGAGATACGCAGGCAACAACCATTACTACGACTGCTATCGCATATCTGAAGAAAAATGCAAATCTGATGCGGGCAGAAGCTTTTGCCTCATCGGATACCGCTTTTACGATGGCTTTGGCCATATTGTCGGTCATAACCAGTGCGGTAACCGTACCGAGAAGTCCGCCCAGCACCCAGGCAAGCATATTTTTTGGAAACCACATACCGATAAGAATATTGAGAATTCCAAGTATGATTACGCCTATCTGAAGTTCTCTCAAAGTCTGCTTGAAATAATTCATTCTTCGCTATCCTTAAATGTACTTTTAACCAGCTTGTACACACCGGTCATTCCGCCGGCAGCTCCCACGAAAAAGAATATTATTGTGAGGAATGAAGTACCGAATTTTTTATCCAGATAATAGCCCAGAAAAAAGCAGCCTATAGTAGGTATAAGCATAATCAGCGTAAACTGGGAAATAAAAGAGAGTATTTTAACAATCTTCGGCACAGCGATACCTCTTTAACCTTCTATCGCAAACATACCAAAATTATATTATTTTTTTAAGTCTTTTGCAAGGAAAAATCATACAAAGAATCGGCTTTTTAACACTTTTTCAAACCTTTGGTCAAGATGTCGGGTTTGCAATTGACTTTTTGAAAAATTGTGTGTAATATTTTTAGATATAGTATCGTTTGTTTCAAAGATTCACAATATATGGGGGAAAACGTATGCCGGACCTTGTTCTTTACCGTAAAAGGCTCATACCGTTCGAAAATATCCTTCTTAAGGGGGATAAGGTACTTTTTGCGGATGAACACACGATAGTCACGAAATGGAACACGATAAACCCCAGAAAAGACATAGATCACGGGTATTCACTCTATCTTCCCGAAGAAGGTTTCAAAATAAGCAAGTTTTTAAGAAATGACGGTTCGCTGTACAAATGGTACTGCGATATCGTTGAGTTTTATTTTGACAAAGAAGAAAACTCCGTCACAACGCTCGACCTTCTCCTCGATATCACGGTTAATCCGGACGGTGAAATACATTTAATCGATATGGATGAACTGGCGGAAGCGCATGAGAAAGGTCTGATTGATGACGAACTTATGCACAAAGCGCTTATACGTGCAGACAGGCTCTTAAAAACAGCGTATTCGGGAAGTTTTAAGAAGTACACCGACATGTTGGATTCATACATCGACGAATAATAAAAAACATCAAAAAAGGAAGCTGCGAAGCTTCCTTTTATTTTTTTGCTTTTTAGTAGAAAATGTGGTTTCCTATCTGCGTACCGTTAAGTCCGGGTACCGGAGTTCTGAAGTATACGCAGTTGCCGACATTGGTGGAGCCCGACATTGCCTCGTCCGCTGCCTGATAGCAGGATGCGGTTGCAAGGTTCTGAGCTAACGCCAGATCAAGTCTTCCGCTTGATGCGGGTGAAAACTGGCTCTTCTGATAGATTACTTCGTAAACCGTGTCGGGATAGCGGCTCGACATAACTCTGTTCATAACTACCGCACCTACGGCTAACTGCCCTTCGTACGGTTCACCGCCCGCCTCACAGTAAATCAGGTTGGCTAAAAGATATCTGTCGTTATCGGCAAACGAAACTTCTGAAATGTCTCTCCTTGATGACTGTGCAGCCAGCTGTGAGAGTCTTAACTCTTCCTCATACTGTTTCTTTAAAGCCTCGATATCTTCTTCCTGCGCTTTAATCTGCGCTTCTTTTTCAGCTATTTCTTTTTCAATCTCCGCGAGTTCGTTATTCGTATCGCTTATCTGTGCCGAATACTGGCTCACGAAAACATTGGTGGTATTGATAAGTTCGGTGATACGACTCTGCTCTTCCTTACTCTGCTCTTCAAGACTTTCAAGATTTGCAAGTTCGCCTTCAAGTTCAGCTTCCTTTGTCGCCACATCTATAGTGGTCTGCTTGTAATCCTCGAGCATGTTATTGTCGTATTCGGATATCATGTAAATATAATCCGCTACATTTAAGAAGGTTGCAAAATCCTTGCTCGATAAAATCATATCAAGATACATGTCGTCAGGCTGTTCATAGATGTACTGCAGACGCTTTTTCATGGTTGCGTACTGCTCTTCTTCATCCGCCTTTGCATCGGCAAGTTCCTGCTTTTTGATTTCTATCTCATCTTTTTTAGCGGAAATCTTATCGCAGATTTCTTCGTACTTGCGGTTTTCTTCCGCAAGATTCTCATTAAAAGAATCCAACTGGGCTTTTAATGTTCCCTGCTGGTACTGCAATTGATTTAATTCGTTTTTCTTTTCGTCCTTTTCGCCCTGAACAGCCTGCTTTTCCTCTTCAATAGCCTGCTTCTGCTTTTCCGCCTCATCAATCTGCTGTAAGAGTGAGCTTGGTGTGGCATGCACAAAAAGCGGTGTCATATTGAAGAACAAACTGAACGTCGCGAATAAAGAAACGAAAACTGTAAAAGCTTTCTTCATAGATTAAATCAGTTAAACTTCGATTACGATCTTTCTGCCGGTCTTTGTGTACTGGGTACATTTTACGCCGGCTGCCTCGAACATTTTCTTTGCCGCAATATTCGTGGGTGTGTTGTTATATTTATCGGAATCGTAGATAACTTCCTTAATTCCCGCCTGAATAATGGCTTTTGCACATTCGTTGCAGGGGAATAAGGAAACGTAAATCTTGGCGCCTTCAAGATTACCGCCTCTGTAGTTTAAGATTGCGTTAAGTTCGCTGTGTGCAACAAAAGCGTACTTTGTGTTAAGTACTTCGCCTTCTCTTGCCCAGGGGAACAAATCATCACTGCAGCCGTTGGGAAATCCGTTGTAGCCTACTGATAAAATTCTGTTGTTTTTATCAACTATACAGGCACCGACCTGAGTGTTGGGGTCTTTTGAACGCATTCCCGAAAGAATGGCGATTCCCGTAAAATATTCATCCCATGAAATATAATCCTGTCTTTTATCCATATCCGTCTCCGTATTATTTTGCCTACTTTGTACCGAAAATTCTGTCGCCTGCATCTCCGAGTCCGGGAACGATGTAAGCGTTTTCGTTTAACTTCTCATCCTTAGCACCGATGTAGATGTCGATATCGGGATGATCTTTGGTGAGTCTCTCGATACCTTCGGGAGCTGCGATGATACACATAAAGTGAATGTTCTTGCAGCCTTTTGCCTTAAGCATTGTAATTGCTGCAGATGCGCTTCCGCCTGTTGCAAGCATGGGGTCTACTACAAAGACATCTCTCTGTGAGCAGTCTTCGGGAAGCTTGCAGTAATACTCTACAGGTTCGTGTGTTGCAGGGTCTCTGTAAAGACCGATGTGTCCGACCTTTGCTGCAGGGATAAGTGTAAGCATACCGTCTACCATTCCGAGTCCTGCACGAAGAATCGGAACTATAGCCATTTTCTTTCCTTTAAGTTCTTTAACAGTTGTAGGGCAGATAGGAGTTTCGATATCAACGTCCTCGAGCTTTAAATCTCTTGTAGCCTCATAGCAGATAAGCATAGCTATCTCGCTGATGGTCTGACGAAAGTCCTTAGTACCCGTATCCTTTCTTCTGATGTAACCGATTTTGTGCTGAATCAGAGGATGATCCATAATCACAATTTTTCCCATTTTGCCACCTCCGTATATTTGTATTTTTATTATTCTTCTGCTTTTGCAATTTTTGCGATTCTTCTTATGTGCTTTTCCTCGTTGGAAAACTCGGTACTTAAGAATGTGTCAACAATTGACATTGCAAGGATTTCTCCCACAATTCCCGCACCCATTACAAGGATGTTTGCGTCATTGTGTTCTCTGGTAAGTCTTGCGGAAACAGTGTCTGCACAGAGCGCTGCTCTGATGCCCTTAATCTTGTTTGCAAGCATACTCATTCCGATACCAGTTGTGCAGATAAGGATACCCTTGTCTACCTTTCCTTCAGCTACAGCTTCTGCTGCGGGCTTGCCGAAATCGGGATAGTCGCATGATGCGAGAGAATCCGTTCCGAAATCAATCACTTCATATCCTTTTTCGGTTAAGTGCTTCTTAACCGCTTCTTTTAAAACATATCCGCCGTGATCGCTGGCTATTGAAATTTTCATGTCATTCCTCCGTATCAAACATCGATTATTTTATGTCCGGCCGCTTTTATGAGTCTGTTCATAACAGCAGCGCCGATTCCTTTGTCAGAAAAGCTCTCTGATAAAATAAGCGCGGTATTTTCGTCATCGCACTCTCGTAAAACTCTGTAAAGGCTCGCCGCGATTTCGTTATAATCTTTTTCGCTTCCGACATCCTTTACTTTCATGCCCGCAAACTCATTTACATGTTCGCTCACGCACAAAACGGTGCACTCTTTATTTTGCCCCATTTCTTTTATTTTGGCAACAACTCTGTCGGAGTCACCTCGAACTATTATCATGTCGGCTTTGGGTGCGTAATGTCTGTAGCGCATTCCCGGCGCCTTGGGCCTTTCGGTAGAGTTTGCATCAAGTATCGTGGGATCCACGCATACTTCGCCAAGCACCTCTTCAAGCATTTCTCTCGAAACAAATCCGGGACGAAGAATCATGGGTTTTTCGCCCGTCATGTCAACGATGGTGGATTCAAGTCCGATGGGAATGTTTCCGCCGTCGATTATCATATCGACTCTGCCATCCAAATCCTCACAGACATACTTCGCAAGTGTGGGTGAAGGTCTTCCGGATATATTAGCACTCGGTGCGGCAACAAATCCGCCCGAGGCTTCTATAAAAGCCATTGCAGTCGGGTGAATCGGAAAACGAACCGCTACCGTATCAAGCCCGCCCGTTGTTTCAAAAGGCACTTTGTCTTTTTTCTTAAAAATCATAGTAAGAGGTCCGGGCCAGAATGCATCCATTACTTTCTTTGCATTATCCGACACTTCCTCAACTATCTCATAAAGATCTTCGATTCTGTAAATATGAACTATCAGAGGATTGTCCGAAGGTCTGCCCTTTGCGGCATAAATCTTTTTGGAGGATTCGGGATTTAAGGCATCGCCTCCGAGTCCGTACACGGTCTCTGTCGGAAATGCAACCAGTCCGCCTCTTTTGATGATTTCGCCCGCTTCTTTTATGAGAGCTTCGTCTATATTGTTTTCATCTATCTTAACTGTTTTGGTAATCATTGGCATTTCTATCTGGACAGATACTCCTGAATAACATCCCAGGCTTCTCTTGTATCAAATCCGAGCTTCCATTCCGCAACGCCGGCGCAGTTATGCGCATCCATAACGGAGAGCTTTGCTTCGATTGACTGAGCATCCTCAAGCCATACCTGGTAAAGGATTCCGTTCATTTCCTTTTCGCCGTATTTCTGGCAGGCCTCGTCACTCCAGTTAAGTTCCACGCCATATTCCTCGCACCATGCTGCAGTTGAGAACATGCCCATTGTATCAGCTGTAACCGTGCCGTCCTTGGTCTTCCATACACGTGTGTAGAAAGGAACCGCATTAATAATCTTTTCTGCCGGAACACCGCTGTCTATTGTATTGACGATACCGTTTTCAACGAAGCCGATGGAAGCAACACTTCCTGCTACTCCGCCTGAAGCCCAGTGCTCGTCATAACCCATTACAATTACATAATCGCAGACATCACCCTGAACGCCTCTGTTGTAATGAACCGTAGATGCTGTGGGTGCATAGTTGTCTACCGAAAGAACAATTCCTTCTTTGTGAGTTGCAACCGAGAGTTCTCTTAAGAATTCAGCCCAGTCGCTGCCTGCATCGGAAGGTATCTTTTCAAAGTCAAGGTTGATACCATCCAGGCCGCCTTCCTTGGTAAGAGAAATCATGTTGCCTATAAACTGCTGTCTTGTGCTGTATTTATGAAGGATGGCGGATAAATCGACTTCATTGTCAACGTCGGTCCACACACCCCATATCTTAACGCCCGCATTGTGGGCATTGGCTACATAATTTGCGTTTACGGTGGATTTGATTGTGCCCTCGTTATCCGTAATTCTGAAAACAGTGGGCGCAACCACATTGATTCCCGCATCGAGAGGAACATCCGTAAAATCACTGGCATTAATGTCAAAGAGCTGATGGAACGCCATGTTGATTTTGGAATCACTCGTAATCGATTTGTATTCAAGAGGAATCTCACATTTTTCTATGACTATATTGTCGGATCCGGATTTGTCGTATCTCTTGATTTCAACATATCCGATAATACCGTCCTTGGTCATTACCTTGGCCCAGTCTTCCATTTCCTCGAGTACGTAAACAGAATCGCCTTCTTTTACATCTTTTAGGATATCGCTCTTAACACCGCCGCGGTATCTGATCTGGGTATCCTTGTTGATGGTTGCTTTATCAAGGTGCGTATCTTCGGTGTAGATAACCATACGCTTCGGATCGTCGTATTTGTTGATATTAAACTCCGCAAAAAGACTAAGGTAATTAAATGAGAAATAGGTCTTTCCGTCATTTGTAATAACGGGAGCACAGTCCAGTTCTCTCTTTTCATCACCCTTGTAATAACAATAGTCGCCTGTCTGATTGATATCTGCTTTTATGATCTCGTCCTGAGTGGTATAAAGGCAGAGCTGCTCGTCCAGGTTAATATAAAAATGATTTGTGAAATACTTTTTGACGTCTTCGTGTGAAATATAGTAGGAGTTTTTGTAATAAACGCCCTTATCTTCGACTCTTGCGTTGTTGATTATCATTGCTACCTGATAATCGTAATAAACTCCGTAATATTCTTTTAAATCGGCGTGTTTGCCGGAATATGTGTATCTTTCGACAATTTTGCTGCCGTAAAAGATGGCAACAATTGCTACAATAGCTGCGATTGCGAGAAAGACGGGAATAAACTTACCGAGTGCCTCGTTAAACTTTCTCTTTCTTCTGCGCTTGGCAACCTCGTTGGGGCGTCTCTTCACCCTTCTTCGCTGCTGTGGTCTTCTTGAATTTCGGGTATTTGCAGAATGACCGCCACTTCTTCCTGCGGTATTTCTTCTGCCTGGTTCAGGTCTCATTTCAAGTCCTCCTTTAAGTCAACCCTCATTATATCAAAAAAATAAAATGTAGTCATTATCTTTTCTCATTTGGCATTCGTTTAAAGCGAAATCATTCGGCTCGAGGGATAAATCGATTAGACAGATTTCCGACCAAAAAGAACGTGATGAAATAATCTGAAAAGACAATGCCACATTTTATTTCGGGCGCGGGGAGTACAGTGCTTGTATTTATGTGTGTATAACTTAATATGGGGAAACGAATGCGTGAGTAACACATCGTTTTAATGAAGACACTCCGTGAAAGAAGCACGGAGCCAAAAAAGAGTAACCACCCTCCTTTCCGTACATTTTTTCCCTTTCACCTTGAGATGATTATATAACTTTTTATATATTTTGACAAGTATTTTTATAATCCTTTGGTAATTATATACAATTTGGACATATTATTTATTTTGCGTTTTTTGCCGATATATGTTAAAATACATATAAGAAAAGATGCAGAAAAATGCACGGATGAGGTCAGTTATGAGAATTGATAAAATTAATGACAATCAAATAAAGTGCATACTTACCGAGAAAGATCTGGCGGAGAGACATCTCAATCTTCGCGAGATGTCTTACAATTCTGCAGAGATTCGCAATCTCTTCGCGGAGGTTATTCGTTATGCTTACAAGAACTTTGGTTTCGATGCAAATAACGTTCCGCTTAAAATAGACGTTATTCCGCTTCGCACCTCCGCTGTACTTTTTATCACCAAGGTTGAAGAGCCCGAAGAACTGAATCCTTCTTATTCGCATTTCTCTCCCGCAGTTTACGAGAAGATGAAAAATCCCGGAAAAGAAGAAAATTCAGATTTATCTGAAAGCTTTAAAAACCTGATTAACGCTCTCTTCCCTACAGAGGAAGGAATCGTTAACGGTGAGGAAGATAACCGCACTGATTTTTCAAAAGACAGTACTATCGTATTTGCATTTGACAAGGTCGGTGATGTAATAGATGCCTGCAAGGCAATCAGCGCAACATACGACCACTTCTCATCGCTCTACTTTGACGAATCGAAGAAGATATACTTCCTTAAGATGTTCACCGACGGCGAGCCCGACGGAAACTTCAGACAGAACTGTATCAGTCTTCTCGAGTACGGCAACAACGTATCGGGCGACAAGTTCTTCGACAGCTATCTTGCAGAGCATGCGAAAGTTCTGGCAGAGAAAGACGCAGTACACAGACTCGGATAAGTATACGAACAATTTAATACAAGGGACCGGAATGTCTCCGGTCCTTTTTTGGTTGAAAATAGTTCTTTTATGAGAGATAATATTTGAGTAATAAATTCAGAAAGGAATATTAGTATGGCAGAAAAACCTATAGTAACGATAACAATGGAAAATGGTGACGTAATCAAAGCCGAGCTTTATCCCGAAATCGCACCGCAGTCCGTTAACAATTTTATTTCCCTCATCAATAAGGGATTTTACAACGGTCTTATCTTCCACCGTGTAATCAACGGCTTCATGATTCAGGGCGGATGTCCCGACGGCAACGGAATGGGCGGCCCCGGATACTGCATTAAGGGCGAGTTCGCAATCAACGGATTTGAGAACAACTTAAAGCATACAGAAGGCGTTCTTTCAATGGCCAGAGCTTACGATCCCAACTCAGGCGGAAGCCAGTTCTTCATCATGCACAAGACTTCTCCTCATCTCGACGGACAGTACGCTGCATTCGGCAAAGTAATCGAAGGAATGGAAGTTGTAAACAAAATTGCGGACACCGCTACAAATCCTTTCAACGACAGACCTTTAAAGCCTCAGGTAATGCAGACTGTAACAGTTGAAACATTCGGTGTAGATTATCCCGAACCTGAGAAGATGTAATTGATCATAAAAGAAGCAAAACCGGAGGACCATCCCCCCGGTTTTTTAATTTACAAGATGATATCTTATAAATCTCACAATACTTCTCTTCTTCAAATCCTCGAGCAGTGTATCCCTGATCTTAAACGCCTTTTCGCAGGCTTCCTTGTAACCCTTTTCATTTCCGTCCGGGTTGTAAAGATAATTCTCAAGATCATCCGTAAATGTAAGTAAATCCTCTTCGTAATCGGCTGAAAGCCTTACCTTGTATTCGTAAATTGTCTCGGCTTCATTCATGGGTTTTCCGAGGAGTTTAAGCACGGTTAAAATCTGTTTGCAGAGCACGACGAATTTTCTGTCGTAATCCATTTTGTTTAGGCGGATTGCAGCGGTGATTTTGAAAACAAGGAAGAACAAAGCTATTACCGCAATGCCGACTGTAACAGGAATTGCAACCATGTACCATTCAATAATTATTCCCTCGTCTTCGGGTTCTTCTTCATCCAAATCGGGAATTGTCGATTCCTCTGTTGGTGTTTCTTTTCTTTCGTAGGTTCCTATCGGCGGAAGTTCTGAGGGTTTTGCCGCACTTGCCCAGTATGTACCGCCACCGTAGCCCGGTGTTGCGTCAAACGATACCCAGCCTGCGCCGTCAAAATAAACTTCGCTCCATGCATGCGCCATACTCGAAGAAACATAAACCGAGTTTCTCGAACCGGTTTTAATATTGTACCCCTGCACATATCTTGCAGGTATGCCTTCCGCTCTCGCGAGAAGCGTAAATGCCGTCGCATAATAACTGCAGTAACCCTTTCTCGATTCGAGTATAAAATAATCAAGAAACTCCGTATCACTGTCTATATAATCAGGAATCTTTCCCGGGTTTTCTGTGTACTCAAAAGTCTCAAGAAGCGCTCCGATTCTCTGAAGTTTTTCTACATCACTCTCGCAACCCTCATAAAGCTTCTCCGTGTATGCTTTAAGTTCATCCGAAAGCACAACTTCCTTTCCGTAGAAATCGTGAATATACTGCTGGTGTGCGATGAAGTTTTCATACGAATACTCGTCATCGAGTTCCAGTCCGAAATGCGCTTTTAATGTTCCGTTATAAGCAAATTCAGTCGGGGTTGTTCCTTCTTTTAGGAAATTTTGAAAGTCTTCGTTTTCGGTATTAACCAGAAGGTAAACGATGTTGTACGCGGTCTTGTAACTCTTGCTCTTAGGCCACATAATATCGGAGCCGCTGTTTATGACATCGAAACTGTATATAGGCAGATTGCTCTTTCTGATTGCAACCTTTTCGGGTGCAAAAATATACGAGGTATTTACCTGTATATATTCGATTCGCATCTTTTCCCATCTGACATAATCTCTCATACGATCGTCATAATCTGCAAGGGATGCAATAATACCGATGGTATCAAGCATTGAATCGGGCGAAGAAGATATATCCTCATCTGTCCATCCCTGTCCGTTAAAGGTAGAGAAATTTTTACCCCTTAGTTTAAGTACTTCCGTTTCATTCGGAATTCCCGCTACCGAAAGCACTGTTTCGTTTGATGATTTTACTTCACCCGCAATATCTCCTCTGTCCGAAAAACCAATCGGTGCTTCCGCATAGTCTTCGTCCTTTCGTATGGATGCTCTGATGCGGATATCTCTCACCGTTTCGGTTATGGTCTGATAAATATTCTTTACGATCGTCCAGTTATAAGGCTTCGGCGAATAAGGCATAATCAGGACCACGATTATGATTAAAAGAATAAAGGGCGATGTGAAGACCATATGTTTTTTAAGATCTTTATCGCCGGACTTTTTCCACCGTCTCTGAAACTCTGATACAAGCGTCAAAAGCACAAGTAAAAATACTGCTGCCACATAAAGTTTGCTTACATTGAATTTAAAAATCATCATCGGAATTAACGATGCAAAACTAAGCACAGAAACTACGATTCCGAACACTCTGACATAGGCACATAACTCTCCTAAAAGAAACGCTGCCAGCGCAAATGCAAGAAGCCATAAAAGTCTCACATTTTCAATCGCCAGTCCCAAGAATTTATCGTACCTTGAGAGGATGATAATAAAAATCGTAAAAGCAGAAAGTATTCCGATTGAGATAAATCTTCCGGTGGTTTTTCCGTTTTTAAAAATCACAAAAAGACTCGTTACTGCAATCTGAGCGAGGAATAAAAGAAATCCGACTTTTCCGACACCTGTAGGTCCCGCTGCAATTGCAAGAATTCCCGATACAATTGTGAAGACGTATAAACACTCATAAAAGAAAGTAACCATCACAGCACCTCCTTTAATTTGTCTTCATAGCCTATATGCGTATATTCAGTATTCTTGCCAAGATCGGTTTCTTTTACCTTTATCTCTTCTTCGCTTATGTGATATACGGTTACGGGGATTCCGTTTTTGTTTAATTCTTCTATCTGCATCAAGGCCGCATCATTAAGCTCATGGATAATCATATAAACCATGCTGCAGGATGTGATATTCGAAGCCCAGACAGATTTGTAAAGACTGTCGGTTGTATATTCTTCCTTAAAAGCAAAATCTCCCATGGCAGCATAAAAATCTTCAAAAGAAGCCATACCCTGAAGAGAGTATTTTTTAGGAGCACCTTCATACGTAAAAACCGATGCGTTTATGCCTTTTGAAAGATAGTAATAAACTACCGCAATCGTAGTCTCCAGAACCTTGTTTTCAAGCGGCAGAAAATCATCCATGTCTTTGCCGTAGCGGCATGAATCCATGATGATTCCTATGCTTGGATTCTCAATGCCGGTTTTGTTTCTGACATAGAGTTTGCCCATATGCGCAGAAGTTTTCCAGTTGATGTTTCGAACGTCATCGCCCGGAATATATTCTCTTACCAGAACATCCGGTTCGCTTAAATTGATTCTTGAATCCTTGTAAACGTCGGGCGAATAAGGATGGCGCAGTGTCTCAAGTATTTCAAGACGGGGAAGCACTATTGCGCGTAAGTTTTCTTTGTTTTTAAAGTTAAATGAAAATAAGCGGAGATAATCCTGAACAATTATGTTTCTTACTCCAACATCGTATTCGCCGCGGTACTTGCAGACAAGCACGGTTTCTTTTTTAAGACCGGAATGCGGCGGGAGTTCGTATTCATTGTTTTCGTCAAGTTCGTTTATAGTGGAAAAATCAGAAAAGAATTCGACCTTTATTCCCGAGAAAGAATAAAAGTCCTCGTTCTGCAAAGTAAAATAATAGTCTGTCGGAGAACCTACAACTACATTTTTAGTAACGATTACCTGATAAATTCTGTAGCGAAGATATACCAGAAAGCAGTATGCAGCGGAAATAGCCGGAATCAGAACCGTCAGAAAGAAGAACCCGTAAGTAACGGGTCCGCCGTAAAACGATATAGCGATGACAGAAAGGATAATTAAAGCCAGTGCTATCAGTCGGTTCCTAAGCATTTCACACCACCCAAAGAACTAAACCATCGGTACCTTTGCTTTCAGAATGATGGATTTAAGTACTTTATCCACATCTTCCTTTGCAATTTTTGCTTCGTATGTGAGAGAAATTCTGTGGTGAAGGACATTGATTGCAACTGCCTTGATATCGTCGGGCTTAACAAAATCGCGGCCCGATAAATAAGCCTTAGCCTGAGCGGCGCGGATTAAATGAAGCATTGCTCTGGGTGAAGCGCCCATTACAAAGCTTGACTCGCTTCTGGTCATGGTAATGATATCGTTTGCGTATTTTATGACATCGTCGACAACTTTTACCTTCTCGACATCTTTTTTCATTTCGATTATCTTCTCTGCGTTAAGAACCGCTTCTGCATCAGTGTCGGTCTTTTCTGCGAGGAAGTTTTTGGTCATGATGATTTCGTTTTCCTGGCTCGGATAACCTACAGAAAGCTTCATCATAAAACGGTCCATCTGCGCTTCGGGAAGCGGATATGTTCCGACAAATTCTATCGGGTTCTGTGTGGCAATTACCATAAAAGGATCAGGCAGTTTGATGCGTTCCTTGTCAATCGTAACACAGCCCTCAGCCATAGCCTCAAGAAGGCTGGCCTGAGTCTTGGGCGAAGTACGGTTAATCTCATCGGCTAAAATAAGCTGATGCATTACAACACCCTCTTTGTATTCAAACTCTCCTGTCTTCATGTTAAGAATCTGCACACCAAGAACATCCGAAGGAAGCGTATCGGGCGTAAACTGAATTCGTCCGAAGCTTAAATCAACGGCGCGTGCAAGTGTCTTTGCGAGTGTTGTTTTGCCGACACCCGGAACATCTTCCAAGAGCACATGTCCGCCCGACAAAAGACAGATAATTACATTCTCTGTAACATCCTCATGTCCGATAAAATATTTGTTTATGTATTCAGATAATTTTTCGCTCATGCCTTCTCCTTTTTTTCTCAAATTTCTCCCACCTAATTATACTATAAAAACATAAAAAAAACGACTTCCCGATTTATCGGAAAGCCGTTGCCTCTTTTATGAAAAATTAGTTTTTCTGGTTGAGTGCAAATACAAGAGCATCCACGTCAATTCCGTGAACCATGCTTGCTTCCTCAAGTGTTTCGCCCTGAGCTGCGGGGCAACCGATACAGTGCATGCCTGCTCCCATAAGTACAGGAACTGCATCAGGATTAGCATTTATGATTTCACCGATAGTCATATCTTTTGTAATTTCTGCCATTTTTGTTTACCTCCGTATTAATAATCCTTTGAAAGAATAACACTTTTTATGTATGCGGTCAATCGGGTTAAGAAAACCTTATGTGGTCGCCTCTCTTCTGAACCACTTCGTAGCCGACCTTAGAAACTCTTAAGGTCATGCAGCGGATGCATTCTGCTGCCTCATCACCCGTACAGATCTTATTGTCGTATAAAAGATATTTATCCCTCACATCCGTAGGGGAAAGATTCGGCATTACGACATTTGCGCCTGCCAAAATACCTTTCTCTCTTCCCAGGCCGTCCGCTGTTCCGAGTGCAGTTGTTGCAGGAAGCAGAACCTCGGGAAGCATAATTCTAATGATGGATAAAAGCTTTAAAGTAATCTCAACGCTGCCTGTTTCACAGTTCGCAAAAGGCGTATCGTGATGGGGTATAAAAGGTCCGATTCCGACCATCTCGGGCTTGAATTCCTGAAGGAATCTTAAGTCTTTTATGAGGTGTTTTACGGTCTGATTGGGTGAACCGATCATCATTCCGCAGCCGACCTGATATCCGATTTCTTTTAAATCCCATAAGCACTTCATTCTGTGGTCGAAAGAAAGTTCTTCGGGATGAAGTGACTCGTAATGCTCTTTGTCCGCGGTCTCATGTCGTAAAAGATATCTGTCAGCACCTGCATCAAAAAGCTTCTGGTAACTGTCTTTTTCTCTCTCGCCGACGGATAAAGTAAGTGCACAGTCGGGGTATCTTTTTTTAATTTCTTTTACGAGCGGAACGAGTACTTCGTCGCTGAAATACATATCCTCTCCGCCCTGCAGTACGAATGTTCTGAAGCCTAATTTGTATCCGCTCTCGCAGCAGCTTAAAATCTGCTCCTCGGTGAGTCTGTATCTCTCGGCGTTCTTGTTGCTTCTTCTGATACCGCAGTAAAGGCAGTCGTTCTTGCAGTAATTCGTAAATTCAATCAGGCCACGAAGATATACCTCTTTGCCGTATATTTTTTCTCTTACTTCTCTCGCCTTTGCTGCCAGATATTCTATTGTTTCCTTGTCTTCGCAGAGAATTAATTGTTCGAATTCTTCGTCAGATAAATCTCTGATTAATACCAGTTTGTCAATTATGCTTTTCATTCATTTTCCTTCTTCGGCTTTTCATTTTCTTCTTTGTATTTTGCATATGCCTCATCTATTCTAACCTTAAAGATATCGTAATCTTCAAAGCGGAACGGAAAGCCGTAAAGCTCGGCATTAAGATGCTTTTTCGCAAACGCTCTGACATCATCCATGTATGCGCCTTTAAAATATTCGATTACAAATCTGCGCGCCTTTTTCTTAACCTCATCTTCCATAAAACATCCGTCGTTTCCGGAAAGATAAGCGGAAGGTTTTTCTTTACGCTTTTTTATTTCGGTAGCAAATTCTTTTAAATCCGCTGCAATATCTTCATCAAATTCTTTCGAAGGCTGATAGAAATTGTTTTCAATAACCCACATTAAAAGATACGAAAAATCATCATAGGCATAATCCCAGATTGCATTCTCATCTTCCCCGGTCAGCTTCTTGGGATTCTTACCGGTCTTTGCGCAATAAAAATCGCGTGCTGTATTGTACGAGAGTCCCCAATCTTTATACAGAGTTTCCGCAAATTCAACCGGCGCTTCGTAAGGTTTGGCTTCTTCCGCAGCTATCAGTTTCTTACACTTCTTTACATCCAAAAAGAGCAAAAGCGCAATCACTTCGGCGGGCAGAAAGCCCATTACCAGGCAGATAATTGTATTGACGGTATCTCCCCTGTTAATGACACCGACAACTATAAAAAAAATACTCAAAAGAGGAAATAACTGAAAAACCGCAGCGATAATAATATCGCCTTTTTTCTTTGATTTAAGCTCTGCAATTTTCTTTTCTTTATTGCCCATTCGCCATTCCTCAATTACTTAAGATACGCTATCCACTGCCCGTCTTCGATTATATACTGAAACTCAGTAAGTGCCGGATTTTGTATAACTTTTAAAAGATCCATAAAATCTTCCACAGTGTTTGTCTCAGATAGGCTGTCAGCCTCTATCCACTCCATCTCGCCTTCTTCGGAAGAAACAACTTCTCCTGTAAATTCGGTTGCCTTAAACAAAAGCACCACATATCTTCCGCCATCTATCGGAAACTGCTTAATTCCGACCAGCATGGGATTTAAAATATCAAGTCCCGTCTCTTCCTTCATTTCTCTTTTACATGCATCAACAAAGGATTCGCCCGGCTCAACATGTCCGCCGGGTAAGGTATATCCCTTCCAGTCTTCTTTTATTCTGTTCTGAAGCAGTAATTTGTTTCCGTCCTGTATAAGGCATAAAATTGTAAGTTCAACGTTTTCAGGTTTATGTCCCATTTTTATTCTCCTAAATTCTTTAATGTATAATTCGTTGCAGGTAAAAATCCGTTTTCTTTTATGCTCTCTAAGATAATTCTGTCGATAAGAATTTCTTCTTCGCCTGTTACGTATTCAATCTCTTCTTCGCCTTTAGGACAAGGGTAAAACTCATGATTCAGTCTGTAACCTTTTTTGGTCTTTATCAAATCCAGTTTTCTCGGATAACTTAACGTTCCCTTAAAACCTTCCTCTTCGGTTTTGACCGCCTTCGCCTCATCGGAAAAATCGCCCATCCACGCAATCAGGATTTTTTCTTTTAGGTTCGAAAAAATGGTTCCCGCATAAAAGTCATTACCGTAATCAACGAGCAATACTTCGTTTTGTTCCTTGTCAGGCTCAAAGGTAAACCCATTAAAATCACCGACGAAATACTGCATTGTTCTTGAATGCGCCTCTGCATCTTTCGGAAACTTATTAAACTCCGACTCAGGCACATCCATGCTCATCATAAGTACATACTTTTCAAATTCGATCATACACGGGCATTCAATCATGCCTTTAAGCGCATATTCGGGAAGGCGGAATTCTCCGGTTTTCTCCCAGGATAAAAGATTCGTCGAATGATAAAAAACTACCGCATCTTCAGTGGTGAAACAAAGTGAATATCCGCCGATTATTTTATTTTCAAAAACATGCGGATCTCTTGCGGGAGTATGTTCCTTTCCACCTATCAACGGATTATTCTCATACTTTTCAAACTCTTTTCCGTCCGTCGTATATGCAAGGCACTGCATCTCTCGCATTGTTTTATGATCGTGCGATGTATAAAACAAAAGAAGCGCCGGCGAGTCCTTAGCTCCAAAGCCTGAGACATTGTCTTTATCCACGAAAGCCGAGCCCGAAAAAATCATTCCCTGCTCATCCGGAAAAAGTGCAATCGGCATTTCCATCCAGTGCATCAAATCTCTGGATACAGCATGTCCCCAGTGCATGTTATCCCAAAAAACATTATCGGGATTATGCTGGAAAAACAGATGATATTCGCCTTTAAAAAATACCGGTCCGTTCGGATCGTTCATCCATCCCTTCGTGGGAGAAAAATGAACGAGCGGCCGCTTACTTTCATCACTCATTGAATTCTCTGATCATTTTCTTAATGTATCTGATTTCGTTTCGCTTTAAATATCCGACCAGAATATAGCCTTTGTTTATGCACTCATCGAAACCGAAAAACAAGCACGCAATGTCAGTCAGATATTCGTTTTTCATTCTGTTTTCAAGCCAGAGCCGCTTTTGTCTTAAAATATAATGCATGCATTCGTGTATCAGAACTGCAATCACTTCGTCCGATGTTCTGGTATTCGAAAGACTTATACATATTTCATTTTCACCTGAATTGTATGTTCCCGCAGCCTCAACCAGATCGGTCTGATAGCTTACGATTAAATCCGTGCTGTCGACATCGCAGAATGAAACTATATCTTTTGCGAGAAGATTTAAAGCCTCTTCGTCTCTTTTATCAGCTTTAATTCTTTTATGAAGTTCATCGGGAACTTTGTAATTTTCTTTTGTATATTCATACTTAAAAAGAAAGCTTACTATCTCATAAAATAATTCTTTCTTATCACTGCTTACGGGCGTAACACCGAATATGTTTCCAAGCACAAATATTATTCCGCCGATATAACAGATTGTCTCGGGTATATAGTAAATAAGACCCGTCGAATTCCAGTTTAAAACCATCCTTACAAATTCAAAGATGATAAGACCGATAAGCGCTATTCCGATTAAGTATGTGATATTGAATTTTTTCATTTCTATCCTAATCCTGTGGAATTACGGTAAGACTTTCTTTTCTTGCTTTGGATAAAAACACAAGAAACAAAATCAGAAAGACAATAAATGCAACAAACCCAAGCAACGCAATTAAATACTGTATGCCTGCAAGAATGGCTCCCAGGATACAGACAATAAGGACAATGATATAGCCAAGAATATTGACAAATATATCACCAAGAGCTTCATCTTTCTCTTTTTGATAATCATCCGGCGTTTTTATGATATCGTTATCCAGATCAATGATTTTAAATTCCAGATTCGTTTTGTCCTGAAAAATCTCGGGATGATTCGCAACCGTAACTATATCTATCATATCCGAAAAATCATCCGTATATAAACCATAACTTATAAGATATGCGCTCCTCTGACCGGCTTCCGCATTATACGAATAATATTGAACTGTAGGATTCGTGCTTGATTTTTTAAGAACGACAAATTCCCCGTCATCCATAGGATAACCCGTACCGTCAACCATTCGGATAATCGTATAGTAACATCCGTCGCCCCTTTCTCCCAAATCAAGTCTGTCATTCTTAAATGCCACTTTATCACCTGCGGGCTGAGGAGCCGATACTGCGGGCTGATTAAAATTGTTGAGCATCTTTTTTGCACTCTTAAACCCGTAAACAGTAAGACCCGTTACAACAGCACCGCTTGTCAGAGTTGAGACGGTTCCCATAAAAGCTGCAATCATCAGAATTAAAAAAATAATAGTCGCTGTTTTATATTTGTTTCCTTTAGCTTTTTCCATATTCGATACCCTTTATCCGATTAGACAAAGTTTTCCCCGTAAAACATACCCTATTTTTTCATAGCAGGCATTCGATGCAGCGTAGTCCGCATCAGTATAAAGTTTGGGCATATAACCCTCACTTCTTGCAATCTCCGTTACCTGATATACCAGGTGTTCCGCATAATGATGTCTTCTGTGTTCTTCCCTGGTGTAAACCAAATTGATTGAGGCCATATTCTGCACAGGCATCCATTTGCAGCTTGAGACGAATTCGCCCGCCGAATTTTCCCAAAGATACACTGTCCCGTTCTTAATTGCTTCTTCCGCATTAATCCTGTACTGTTCTCTGCTCTCCTTATCAATTCCTATGGCATCATGCATCATCTCATAAAAATCCGTGAGAACATCCAAATCCTCCATGGTGCATTTATGAATCTTTCCGTCAGTTTCTGTTTTAGGAGGAATTGATACGGGACATTCATAGGCAAACATATTTGTTTTAATCGAAAGCGAAAGTCCGTCCTTTTCTGCTCTTTTTATAAAATAATCCGCAAGAGAATATTTTAAATTAAAATTGTGTTCGCCGTCTAAAAGTGAACAGTCTTTCACCGTCTGATAAGCACGCTCCATCACTTCTTCGGATGCATCATCCTCAGTCCAGATCCAGATAGGAAATGGTTCTCCCGAATAGCATAAAATAATATCCTTATGGTCAGTCAGGCGAATCTTACAGTCAAGTCCGATGATTCTGATCATTACCGAAAAAGTGTGCATGTCTTTATTTAAAAGTTCATAATCTCTTTCATCAACAAAATTATCCATTTTATTCCTCATAAAATCATTTCGTGTCGTTCTTTTTAAGGTTAAGAATTATGACCGCAACCAGTATCAAAAGTATTCCGAGACCTGAAAAAATCGTAAGCTGTTCCGAGAAGAATACGATACCGATTATCGTTGCCACCATAGGCTCCACAGTGGCAAGAATTCCTGCTTTACTAGCCTCAACCATATGAAGTCCCAGTGTGTAGAAAAGGAACGGAATTACGGCCGTTATAAGCGCTGTTAAGAAGCAGAAAAATATCAGCCATGCAAGATTTGGTGCCGATGCGAATTTTGAAAACATATCTTTCGGACGGCATATAAACCATGAACCGATTGCTGCGATAATAAATGTATATGTCGTAACCGTGTAGGGTGAATATCTTTTAAGAGCAATTGTACCGAGTATGCTGTAAAGTCCGTATCCTATACCTGAACCGAGGCCTAAAAGCAGTCCGACAATAGTAATTCCTTCGCCGGAAATTCCCGAAACCAGAACGCATCCGCCAAACGCCATAATCAGAGCAATTATCTTAACCGCATTCAGCTTTTCATGGAAAAACAATACCGACATTAACATTATCCAGAACGGCGATGTGTATAAAAGAATCGCCGCTGTGGAAAGCGGCATAATCGTAATTGCCGCAAAATAGCAGACTGTGAAAAAAAGAATGCTTCCGAGTCCAAGCCCTAAAAACAAAGGAATATCCTTGGGTGAAATCTTAAATCCTTTACGATCCTTAATTAACAAAATCAGACTGAAAACCAAAGCCGCCAGCGTTACTCGAATTGCTACAATCTGTATGGATGTGAAGCCGTAGGAATTTAACTTCCTTACAAAAATACCCATACTTCCCCAGAAGCATGCAGCCAGAATGATTAACACAGGACCGTAATTAAATTTTCTTTTATGAGCTATTCCTTCTTTTTCCATTTTTCAAGTTCCATTCTATAAAATGTCTTCTTAAGTATAACATAAGGCAAAATAAAAAGAACCATAAAAAAGGTTCTTAAAAAGGAGGATGCCCGAACACTTGCGTATTCGGGCATTAGATCTGAAAAACTGTGACATAAGTATTATTTAGTGTAATCTCTGCATGATTATCTGCTTTCTACGATATTAATTATATGAGATGTAGTTTAACAAACAATGTTAATGAAGTTAACAAATTGTTATCAAAATATGAACAAATTGTGAACAAGTGGACAAACTCTAACTAAATATGGGAAAAAATATGACTTTTTCGGGACATATTGTGTAAATAAAAAATGCCGGCACTTTTTTTAGTGCCGGCACAAATGATTCTTTTATGATATTAATTGTTCAAATTAAGCTTATCCTGATAGTACTGTAGAAGTTCTGCGTTGAAAAACTTAACTATCGTATAGCTGTCCGAAGGATTTCCGTCATCGTCATAAGTGAACCAGATCATCTCAAGAGTATCGGGATCGGTCATCTGGAATGCAAAGGAATTATTCGGGTCGTTCCATTCTTCACACTCTCCGGTCCAAACTCCGTAGTAATAATCGCTGACTCCGTCGTAAAGATCATAAGGTCTGAAAGTAACCCACATATAATCAAAATCCTGAACATTTCCGTCATCATCGGTATATTTAAGAGACACAAAATTGTCATAAGGAAATTC
>JAFYHV010000032.1 GCA_017538995.1 Lachnospiraceae bacterium
AGATCGTTACCCTCTCTGGAACGTTCGCCTACACCGGTGAAAATCGAATATCCGCCGTGCTCTGTGGCAACGTTGTGAATAAGTTCCTGAATAAGTACGGTTTTTCCTACACCTGCACCGCCGAAAAGTCCGATTTTACCTCCCTTGGGATAGGGCTCAAGCAAATCTATAACCTTTATACCTGTTTCAAGAATTTCGATAGCGGGGCTCTGATCCTCAAATGAAGGAGCTTTTCTGTGAATATTCCACTTTAATGTTTTTTGGGGAAGTTCTCCCTTGCCGTCAATCGGTTTGCCAAGAACATTAAACATTCTGCCGAGTGTGCATTCGCCTACCGGAACCATTATATTGTTTCCCGTGGCCGTAACAAGCATATCTCTGGCTAGTCCTTCGCTTTCAGAGAGCATAATGCATCTGGCGGTTGAATTACCGATATGTGATGCAACTTCCATCACTTTCTCTTCACCGTCTACATCCACGCTTAAAGCTTCTCTTATTTTAGGTAATACATCATCAAATCTGACATCTACTACCGATCCCGATACCTGAACTATCCTGCCGGTCATCTCTGCCTCCGTTTAAAGAAAATCCTTTATTTTCTTTCTAAAGCTTTTTCTCTTTTTTTCTTTTTGGCACGCGCTCCCGCCGAGACTTCTGTTATCTCTCTGGTGATTGCCGCCTGTCTGGTATGATTATACTCTACCGTAAGTTTGTCTATCAGTTCTTCGGCATTTCTGTTAGCCGATTCCATTGCTTCCATACGTGCATTCTGCTCACTGCAAAAACTGTCAACGAGTGCACCGTATATGATTCCCGTGATATAACTGGAAATCATATTGTCAAGAGCCTCTTTTGCGTTGGGATAAAACTCAATCTCGCCCTGAGGCCATACAAACCCTCTGGTAGCTCTTTTTTCGCTTTCGAGTTCGGTCTTGCTTAAAAACTCCGAACGGTTAAAAGGAAGCAGTCTCATTACTTCCACTTCCGATTCCTTGCCCGGCGTATAATCCGTAAAGATAATATATATCTTTGAAATCTTTTTATCGTCATAAAGATCCAGCAAAAGATTGGATATTTCCCTTGCTCTTGCCAGAGTAGGATTCTGGGCCGTGTAAAGAAATGTCTTTTCAATGGGAATGTTTTTCTGGGTAAAATATCTTCTTCCGTACTCTCCCACCACAAAAAGAAGCTTGTCGTGTTTTTTGGTCATTAACTTGCTGGCTTCTTTTATGACATTCTGGTTATAAGCTCCCGCAAGACCTTTATCCGCCGTAATTACAAGATATGCATATGTACCTTCTATCTCGTACGAATCTCCGGTGGGATAAAAATAATCGCTCTTAACGTTCTTAACCGTTTTGAAGATTCGTCTTATGGAAAGAGCAACCTCTTCAAAATACGGTTTGGTTTTGTCGAGTTCTTTTTTTATCTTTCTCATTTTGTTGGAAGATATAAGGTACATGGCGTTGGTAATCTTCTGAGTATCACGAACGCTTTCTATATGCCCTTTTATCTCCTTCATATTCGACATAAAATTACCTCATTAAGCGTGGTTTGCTTCCTTAAATTCAAAGGCGTATCTTAAAAGTGTTTCTTTGTCGCCGTCATCCAGAAGCCCTGTGGAATCAATTTCCGAACATACTTCGGGATGATGAAGTTCAAAGAATTCAAGGAGTTTTCTCATCTCTTCGTTTATGTTCTTGACGGGAATATCCATAAAATACTTATTAGACGCAACCGTTAAAAGAATAACCTGTTCATGCTGTGTATACGGTTTATACTGTTGCTGTCGTAAAAGATACATAAGTCCCTGTCCGTAAGTCAGCTGCTTCTGAGTGGACTCGTCAAGATCCGAAGAGAACTGTGTAAAGACTTCCATTTCTCTGTACTGTGCGAGATCTAGTCTAAGCGAACCGCTCGATTTTTTCATTGCTTTTGTCTGCGCATCACCGCCGACACGCGATACCGAAAGACCGACATTAACCGCAGGGCGCTGACCTTCGAAGAAAAGTTCGCTCTCAAGGAAAATCTGTCCGTCGGTAATCGAAATAATATTGGTCGGAATGTAAGCCGAAACATCGCCTGCCTGTGTCTCTACGATGGGCAGTGCGGTAATTGAACCTCCGCCGAGTTCGTCACTTAAATGCGCTGCTCTTTCAAGAAGTCTTGAATGCAGATAAAATACGTCTCCGGGATAAGCCTCTCGTCCGGGCGATCTGTCCAAAAGAAGACTTAACGCTCTGTATGCTATCGCATGCTTGGACAAATCATCGTATACAATAAGTACGTCTCTTCCCTGATGCATAAAAAATTCTGCCAGGGAACATCCCGAATACGGAGCTATATACTGAATAGGTGCGGCGTCTGATGCCGAAGCATTAACAATAATCGTATAGTCCATCGCACCATGTTTTTTAAGGTTAGTTACCATCTGTGAGATAAGGCTGGCTTTCTGACCTATGGCTACATAGATACATACCACATCCTTACCCTTCTGGTTGACTATGGTATCCAGCGCTATGGCTGTCTTTCCTGTCTGTCTGTCGCCTATGATTAACTCTCTCTGTCCTCTTCCTATAGGGAACATGGAATCGATGCAGAGAATTCCTGTTTCCATGGGTCTGTTGACGGGCTGTCTTTCGATAATTCCCGGTGCGGGAGATTCTATAGCCCTGTAATCCTCTGCTTCAATGTCACCTTTTCCGTCTATGGGAAGACCTAATGGATTAATAACTCTTCCTAAGAATGCATTTCCTACAGGGATACCGGCACTTCTGCCTGTTCTCGTAACCCTGCTGCCCTCTCTTATTTCATCGGTATCGTCAAAAAGAATACAGCCTATCTCATTCTCTCTTAAATCAAGAACCATACCTCTGATTCCGTCCGAGAAAAGAAGAATCTCGCCGTATGTGGCGCTCTTTAATCCCGAAACGGTAGCAATACCGTCTCCGATGCTTGTAACCACACCGAATTCAACGGGTGCTCCGCTGGGGCTCCAGTCTTTTACGTTCTCTTTTATTAACGGAATAATGTCTTTCTTGGCCTTTTTCCCGACAGCTTTAATCATTTCCTTAAACTGCTCGAGTCTTCCGGCATTGGTCCAGTCATAGACATCAGTGCCGACTTCAAGGCGGAAACCGTCGGTTACGGTCTCATCCTCTATCCATTCAAGAAAGACTTCTTTTCCGTATTTTGTGAAAAGAAAATTTTTCAGTTTTTCAGACTGTTCTTTGCTCGGCTCTTTTGCCGCGTAAAGTACACCAAAAACTTCATCGTTGTACATCTTTTTATTCCTTATTTACGGCATTCAAAAACTGATCGTATGTATCCATTTTAGGATCAAGCACGATCTTTTCGGTTGCCTCATTTACTATCTCAGCGATTTCTTTCTGAGCATCACTGATAATCTTGTCATGTTCGGAGTTTGCTTTTTCTCTTGCCTTTTCAAGAATCTTTGCAGCTTCGTCATTTGCTGCGGTAATAATTCTTTCTCTTTCGGCAAAAGTTTCTTTTCCTGCTTCTTCTTTTTTGGCATTAATCTCTGAATCGGCGTTTTTAAGTCTTTCTTCGTATTCTGCTTTAGCCTTTTCGCTGTCAGCGATTTTGCCGTTAGCATCTTCTTCAAGCTTCTTAAAATGCTCTTCTCTTTCATCCATTATCTTTCTAACGGGCTTGTAAAGAACAAAATACAATCCGGCAAAAAGAACGGCAAAGTTTAAAAGATGCAAAAGAATCTGCTGAATATCAATATTGAGCGGTAATCCTGTCATACCATCTGCCTCTTATCTTTAAAATCTAATATCCTAATGCGGTAAAACGAAATATCCTTACAGAATAAATACAATGAAAATAGCTACAATCAAAGCATAAATGATAGCTGTTTCGATAAATACACAGCCAAGCATCATCATTGTAAAGAGTCTGCCTGCGATTTCGGGCTGGCGAGCCGAAGCATCGGATGCTTTTCTAACCGTAAGAGCCATACCGACAGCACCTACTGCTGCAACGAGAGCAACTACGATTGTTGCGGTAACTGCCTTTGCAACAACTACATCGTTTGCATTTGTTTCTTTTACGATTGCGGGTTCATTGTCGTCACTGCCTGCCGCAAAAGACTTGGTGGGAATAAATAATACACCGATAACGGCAACAAGCATTAAAAGTAATGTAACTGCTTTGATAGATCTTTTCATTGTAAAACCTCCGAACTTAAATTTTCCTGATTTTTATTTTTAATTTTCTTTTGTTTTTTCTCTTTTTTCTCATGCGGCTCGGTTACTTCACCATAAAAGATTGAAAGTAACATCGTCAGTACGTAAGCCTGAATGATGGCATGCATCAGCGTGAAAGCTATTGCCACAAATACCGGTATTACAAAACTTGTCATTCTGTAGTAATAAACAAGCTCTGTTACGAGCGCACCCGAAAGCAGTGCACCAAAGAGACGCAGACTCATCGATATGGGAAGCGAAAAATCTTTAAGTGTTCCTATGAGTCCTCTGAATCCCGAGACGAACAGTCCGTTAAAAAGAATAAACGTATATGTCGTGGCACCAAGCATTATTGCACCGTTAATATCCGCTAAGGGTGCAGAAAGTGTAATAGGCTTTCCTGCCGTGGACATAACCTGAACTCCCAAAAGTTCAAATACCGTACTTACAAAAATATATGTTCCCGCGACAAACATGTAAACTCTTAAGAGCCTGTATTTGTGCGGGCTGTTGCTTTTGGATGTTCCGTCAAACAGTCCTACCGCCATTTCAAGAATTATCTGAATCTTTCCTTCCGGAATCAGTTTGAATCTCGGAATAAAGAATATTCTTAAAATAAGCGAAACCACCAGTATAATTCCGGTGACTATAAATGCTGAAATCAGTGCGGGGTTAACATCCTTTATGCCAAAGAGCGATACTTTTACATGCTCATGCAAAACCGCCTCTTTCATGACTTCCTGGATGGTTTCCTCCTCCACATGATTCGGATCGTTTGTCAGGAATATTCCTACAAGCAGACAGGTTATCACTGCCACAAAAAACAGGGCGGAAACGATAATCCTTTTCTTACTCATGGTATTTCCTTCTTTCTGAAATGAAAATTATAATTTCTTACCGGTTAATTTTTCGTAACCTTCAAGATAAATAGCGATTGTCTTATCAACTACTTCCTGAGGAAGTGTCCAGTTGTGACCTTCGTTTGCGGGGTTCTTTAACCAGTCTCTTGCAAACTGCTTGTCGTATGAAGGCTGTGAATGTCCGGGTTCATATCCCTCAAGGGGCCAGAATCTGGATGAATCGGGTGTTAACATTTCATCACCGATTACGATTTCGCCGTTTTCATCAAGACCGAACTCGAATTTGGTATCAGCAATAATGATACCTTTTGTAAGTGCATAATCAGCACATTTCTTATATAAAGCAATTGTGAGGTCGCGAAGCTTACCTGCATATTCTTCTCCTTTTCCGGGGAAGCGCTTCTCAAGATAATCTACGCTCTGCTCAAAACTAATATTCTCATCATGATCGCCTATCTCTGCCTTGGTGGAAGGTGTGTAAATAGGCTCAGGAAGTTTATCTGATTCTTTTAATCCTTCGGGAAGCTTGATACCGCATACGGTACCGTTCTTCTGATAACTTGCCCATCCGCTACCTGTGATGTATCCTCTTACGATACACTCAACGGGAAGCATAGTGAGCTTCTTGCAAAGCATACTGTTGCCGTCGAACTTTTCCTGTCTGAAGAATTCGGGCATATCGTTTACGTCTACGGAAATCATGTGATTGGGAACAATGTCCTTTGTCATGTCGAACCAGAACTTGCTCATCTGAGTTAAAACGGTTCCTTTCTTTGTGACAATGTTGTTTAAAATCACATCAAAGCAACTGATTCTGTCAGTTGCTACCATGATTAACGTATCGCCGTTGTCATAAATCTCTCTTACTTTTCCTTCTTTTATGGGCTTCATCTCATCCTCCTTAGGACAAATTTTTATCAGATTACATCATATTCCATTTTAATGTATAAATCAATCATCATTTCTCTTTTTTAACTTCGTTAATTTCGAGATTTCATAAAGCAGAAGTCCTATAAAAACCGTGCCTGAAGTTACAAACGAAACAACCTTCACTACAGCCTTCGGAGCAAGGAGGTCTTCCTCGTATCTGGCTATCTTTTCCCAGTAGGGATAAATGATGTCGTGATTCTGCATTGAACGGTATTTTTTGTTCTTGTAAATCATCCAGAGATTTTCCACACTGTAACGCGAGGAATTATCGACTATTTCATATGTGGAACTGTCCATCGTAATTAGATCGGTCATGATATTTGCCGCAAAGTTTTTAATCGGATTGGGCATGCAGACTTCAAGACTTGTGATGTATAATGGCGCTTCTTCTGAATTGAGAAGTTCAAAAGGCACAAAAATCTCGGGTTTATCCCCTCTGGCGTAATTGTAAATCTTACCTTCGCTTTTCTTGTAAACGCCCTTTACATAAAGCACTCTGTCGCCGAAGAGAACTTTCTGACCTTCCACATTGCTTGAACCGAAAAGCTGCCATGCGGTTTCTTCATCCAGTATAACGCCGTCCTGCATCAGATCGTTTCCGGAAAAATATGTTCCGGACAAAAGTTTTACAGGATGGAATTTGAAGAAATCACCGCCTACAGCCATACAGTTTACACCCATGGTTTTGCAGGGACCTTCAAGCGTTATGGTTGTTTTGGAAACATAACAGTCAATAAATCTTCTTGATTCCTCGCTCTCGGCAAAAACAGAATTAAAATCCAGTTTTTCGTTCAACTCATATTCAAATCCGTCGACATCGGTTTTGGTGAAAAAAGCCGTATCTTTTATGAAAACAGATACATGAGAAGAATTACCGGATTTATCCCATCTCTTCGCAACCGTCTGATCCTGATATTTGTTGGCACCTATGGATATGATAATGCTCATAACGATACCGATTATCAGAGTGACTAAGGAAATAGCCAGGCAGACCGCTCTGTAATATTTTATTTTGGAAAGAAATCTTTTTATTTTTTCCATAGTTTAATCGGCAAGTTTAACCTGATCCTTGTTTTCGATATACTTTGAAGAATTTGTAATAACATATTCATAACCGAAAAGCTCAGCATCAACAGCTGTGACTTTATCATCCTGAGCAAGTACGGTTACATCAACTCTTTTTGCTATGTATCTTGAGCCGAAAGGTGTGCTCTTGGTATCAACAATCAAAACGAAATGACCGCTGTTGTCTTCATGAACTGCGGCATTCGGAACTATTAAGTCGTAATTGGAACTCTTCTCTCCGACAGAAAGTGTAAGGTTCTGTCCGGGATTAACCGATTCGCCAGAAAGTGAAAATACAAGAATCTTTCCGTCTCTTGAATTGTTTTTGTCGGGCTGAATGGCAACGAGATTGACATTTAAGTCACCATAGTACCAGGAGTTTTCAACTGATACGGGATCTCCGACTTTAACAGCCTTGGCCTGCTTTGCATTGACAGGGAAAGAAAGTTTGTAGCCCTTGCCGTCTATCTGAATGACTGCTGCAGTGCTGCCTGCTTCAATCTTTTCGCCGCCTGAATATGCCAGTGAAGTAATTTCACCGGTAACGGGGCTTTTAATCTCTCCGCCGAGTGCTTTGGCTTCAAGGTCCTTAATCTGTTTTTCCTTCTTAAGAATTTCCTGATATTTTGATTCAAGACCCATCTTGGTCTTTTCTGTCGAAAGGTAATCTGCTCTGGAAGCTTCAAGTTTCTCAATCTTTGATTTAAGGTCGCCGATTTCAACAGACATGTCATATTCCTGTTTCTTGAGGTTCTGATAATTCTGATTATTCTGGTTGTTTGAAGAATTTGCAGAATTCTTTTTGTTTGTAAGATTTGTATTTGCCTGATTAAGTGCAGCCTGCTTTGCGTTAACATCTGCCTGAGCATTAGAAATCTGCTCATCGGTAGGAGCATTGGCGGAAAGTGCGTTTGCTTCGTCCATTGCTGTCTTGGCTGTATTTAAAGCAGCTTCCGCATCCTCTTTGTTTTTCTTGCAGGTATTGTAATTCTTTTCCGCGTCATCCTTTGCTGTAAGAGCAGCATCCATTGCATCTTTTGCAGAGTTCATTGCTGTCTCGGCTTTGTTCATGGCTGCTTCGGCATCTTTCATATCCTGCTCTTTGGTCGGATCTGCATTAAAAGCTTCTTTGGCATTATAGTATGCCGTCTTTGCATTGTTATAATCGGTTGTTTTGGTCTGATAATCATTATATTTGTTTGCATAATCCGACTTCTTGGTTTCATAATCGGCCTCTGCTTCGTCAAATAATGTTTTTACGCCCTTCTTGCTGTCTGTTCCGTAGAAATTGTCTTTTTCTGCGTTGTAGTTTGCCAGAGCATCACTCTTGGCCTTTGCAATCTGTACTGCCTGGGATTTTGCTTCGTTTAAACTGTTCAAAATGCTCTTTGCACTGTCAAGCGCAGTCTGAGCATCTTCCACAGCCTTTTCCTCTGCGGAACAATCAACTGTTGTTGAAGAACCTGAAGGATCGGTTACAGAAATCTGATGTTCAACTTCGGAATGCTTCTTTTCTTTTTCTTCAAGCTGGGACTTTAACGAATTAATTTCAGCGTCCTTGCTTTCAAGAGTACTTAAAATTGTTCCCGTGGCATTCTTAACGCCTGCCTCGACACTTGCAACTTCTGCCTGTGTCAGACCGCTTTCAAGGATTGTGAGTTCATATTCACTCTTTAAACTTTCGAGTTCGTTTTTAGCAGTGGTAAGTTCCTCGCTTGTTTCTCCTAAAAGATAATAAATGATATCGCCTTCCTCAACATGATCTCCCACGCGAACGGGGCAGCTTTTAACTTTTCTGGTCTCATCGATAATAAGATTGTACGGATCTTCCGCCTCAACGACACCGTCTCCTCTTACCTGTGTAGTTACCGGTCCGCTTGTTACGGACTGCGTACTAACTTCGGGAAGCGTTCTGTTCATAATGGTATTGGAAAAAAATGTGAGAATTAACATTATCACAAGAAAAACAATTGCTATATTTTTAATGACTTCTCTCTTCTTCAAACTTTTCATAAAATCCTCCTTAGCCTAACCTTTGACTCCGCCCTGATACGAAATTCCTTCCACGAGATAATCTTCGCCGTACAGGAAAATCAAAAGGCTTGGTACCATATATACGCACGCAACCGCGAATGCAAGTCCTATTTCACCCGAGTTAATCTTGCTTAGGAAAATACTTAACGGGTGCAGATACTCGTCTGCTAAAAGTATGAGCGGTTGTTCGACCATGTTCCAGAAATCTATAAATATCAGTATTGCTACCGAGTAAATCGCTCCTTTGCAGAGAGGAAGACAGATTTTAAGGAATATCTTCCACTCGCTCGCACCGTCCACTTTGGCGGCTTCGATGATTGAGGTCGGTATTCTCTTCATGTATTTGGTAAGAAGATAAACCGCAAACGGAGAAAACATTCCGGGAAGCCATATTGCCCATCTTGTATCAATAATGTTTAACCACTTTGATACGAGGAAATTAGGAACCAGCGTAACCTGATAAGGCATAAGGCATATGATGATGTAAACGAAAAACAGTATTTCCTTTAATCGCCCTTTAAGCCTCATAAAACCATACGATGCCAACAGCGCTATGACTAACTGGAATATCATAATCGGCACCGTATAAATAACCGAGTTCCAGAATTTGTACAGATAATCGGGGCTTTTAAAAAGTACCGACGAATACTGTTCAAAGCTTACCTTGTTCGGAATAAACTTGATGTAAACCGTATCGCTTACAAAAACTTTTCCGCCTTTTTCCGTCGTCGCGAAAATCTTTCCGTAGTTTGCGTTTATTTCCGTTTCGTTCATAAAAGAATTGGTAATCGTCAAAACCGTCGGAAGCAGGAAGATAATTGCAAATCCGAGTGCTATAATGAAAAGAATCAGAGTTCTTATAATTCTTTTAAAATGTTTTCTGAAACGTAGTCTTTTGTCTCTTTTGTTCTGATCCATATTAATCCTCCATATCCTTTCCGAAACGGCTTTCCAGAATATAAAGGATTCCGATAATGATAACCATCACGAAGCACATAATGATGGCTCCGGACGAAAGTTTCTGATAATCCAGCGAAGTGAACATATTGTTCATAAAATGCTGAAGCGTGTATACAGAATCCGTCGGATAATTGCCTGATAAAAGATATACTTCCCTGAATATCTTAAAAGAGTTGATTAAAGACATAATCGTAACAAAAAGAATTGTCGGGGAAAGATATCTGATTTTAACTATAAAAAAGAGTTTTAACGAATTGGAAGAATCAAGGTATGCAACTTCCATCATTTCTCTGGGTATCGTACCGAGTGCCGCCAGAAAAAGAATCATGTTGTATCCTAAGTTTTTCCATAAGAAAAGCGCAAGAATAACAAACGGTGCATATATACTTTTTATCCAGTCTATATTGCTTCCGCCGAAAAACTTGACTATCTCATTTATCGCACCGTTGTAATCAAAGAGCACTCTGAAAACCAGAATGACCGATGCAACGGGAACCATCATGGGTGAAAGAAAAATAGTACGAAACTGTGATGCAAGAGGTATGCTCTGATCGAGCAAAACTGCCATGAGTAAAGAAATAACCACAGCAAGAGGCACTGCCATAAGCGAAAACTTGAATGTATTTGCGGCAGCTGTTTTAAAAGCATCGTTATTTAAAATTCTGACATAATTCTGTATGCCCACATAGTTTAATGTAACGGGGTTATCCACTATGGAATAAAACAGAACAACTGCAAAAGGCACGAGATAAAAGACAGAAACACCTAAAAAAGAGGGCATTAAAAAGAGCGAATCTTTTCTTCTCTCTTTTCTTGCCATCTTTCGTCCGTAAGCCGAAAGTTTCACTTTCTTAACTTTCTTTTTTTCTTCTTTATTCTTCATGTCCTTAATTCTTGTCTCTAATTGACAGCTTCATTCAAAAGTGCAAACTCTTCTTCGTTGCAGCTTCTGCCTTCAGCTTTGCCATAATCCTGATAATGCTTGTAAAGTGCTTCGGCCGAATCTCCGAATACCGCTACGACATCGGGATAGGTCCTTGCATAAAATTCTGCGTCGAAATTCTCTTCAGCCATTGATGAATTTAAATCGGAATCGCTGTCATCCTCTTCGGCAACCTCGCCGTCAGTCTCTGAATCTTCATCAGACTCATCGCCTTCTTCGTCTGATACATCATCGCCTTCTGCTTCTGTATCTTCGGAATCGCCATCCTCTTCTGAAACAATTTCCGCATCTTCGTCATTATTTGTATCATCTTCCGTAACAGCTTCCGTGTTTTCAGAAGTTCTTTCTTCTTTCTTTTCGGAAATCTCTTCTTCGGTATCCTCTGCTGTTCCTGCTGAAGGGTTGTACGCTACTTCTATATAATTTTCGTTTAATTTAACGGGTATTCCCAGATCTTCCTCGGGATAAATGGCCGCCAGTTCCGCATTAACGTCTGTAACCACGGTCTCACAACCTAAAGTAGCAAAAATCGAAAATGCAAGGGCCACAACCGCTGTTTTAAAAGCGCAGTTTTTCATATCCGCTCTCCTTTTCCCAGTCGATTATTATTGTACTATTTTTTGCCGCATTTGGCACTATAAATTTAGAAAATTCACAATAAATTTGCATAAAAAAGGGGCAGTTAAAAAACCGCCCCTGACTTGTTTTACTCTACTTCAAATCGTCGAAAAAATCAAGTATCAAAAAAATTATGTTCGTAAACAATAATGTGAACTACTTCACTGTCCCAGCCCTCAATTATGTAGGATACGTCGCCTCTTGTATAAGGGTCAATGATTCGACCGTCAACAATAAACTCTGTCGCACAGGCACAGGATAAACTGTAAACATTGTTTTCTTCTGTATCTCTGTCCGATTTGATGTCTCCGACGATGCAGGGAATAATAACTCCGTTTGCAAGCTCAACATCAATATAAGTACCTACCGGTGCATTAAAATAAGTGCCTACCGCTATAAGGTATCTGTCTTCGTAAAGTCTGAATCCGTATTTGTCCGTATGAGCTACTTCCTGCAGTTTGTACTGTAGGCTCGGACGAGAGGTGATGGCCGAATAGTTCTCGTAAGCCTTTTGTCCGTAATAAGGAGCATACTTCGGCAAATCGTAAACCGTGTAGTTTACATTGTAAAGTGCGCCCTTTGTCAGGACATCGGATTCCAATCTGTTATCGCTGCCGCCAACTATGATATCCGTGTATTTTCTTGAACGCATCTTTTCCATATTAGCATCCGTCTCAAGCGTATTAATCGTAGTACGAAGGACATAGATGTAGGAAAGAGTAAATACACATATACCAAGAATCGCAGTGGCCGCTACGAACTTCATGGTCTTCTTGAACATAAAAATTTTCCTTTAAAATCCCTGAAATGATTATACTTAACAATCCCGCCTTTTCGACGGGTAAATGTTATTTTATCACATTATGTTAACTGATGTCAAATTTTAGGGCTTTTATACGGCTTCGGCCTCGTATCTTGATGCCTGAACGCGCCACATTTCGGCATATTTTCCGTTCTTCTTCAAGAGTTCGTCGTGGGAACCTTCCTCTATTATTCTGCCCTTTTCAAGCATAATAATTCGGTCTGCATCCCTTGTGGTAGAAAGACGGTGTGATATGTAAAATACGGTCTTGTCTCCCGCTGCTTCATGCATTGCCTTGTTTAAATTGTACTCGGCAATCGGATCGAGTGCACTTGAAGGCTCATCCATTATAAGAATGTCCGCATCCTTAAAGAATGCTCTCGCAATGGCAACCTTCTGACTTTCACCGCCCGAGAAATCAACTCCGGCCTCATCGAATTCGGTTGTAACGCTTGTCTCAAGTCCGTTTTCAAGAGCATTTAATCTCTCCGAGAAACCGCTTCGCTTAAGCGCCTTCTTTATATTCTCTTTTAATTCGTCATTGTCTTTTATCTCGATATCGTCAAGACACACATTTTCTGCCAGAGATGCGCCGTACATGTTGAAATCCTGGAATACAACGCCCATTCTTTCGTGATACTTGTTTAAGTTGTAATCCTTTATGTCTTTTCCGTCGTAAAGAATGGTACCCTCGCTCGGATCGTAGAGTCTCATTAAAAGTTTTATGAGCGTGGTCTTACCCGAACCGTTGTATCCGACTATCGCTATCTTTTCGCCGGGCTTAACCTTAAGCGAGATATTGTGAAGGATTTCTTCGGACTCGGGTGTATATCTGAAGGATACGTTTTTAAGTTCGAAACTCTTGCAGCCTTTTTCCACGTCCTCGCCCGTATCTTTTACGATAACGGGTTCGTATGCAAGGAACGAACGTATTTTATCGATATACATGCTGTTCTCTTTTGCCTTAGCCGGAATGTCCGAAATGTATCTCATACTTCTTCTTAAGTCTCCGGTTCTGCCCGCGAGAACGATCGCATCGGAGTAACCGAGTTTATGAAGTATGGCAACCTTGTAAAGAAGGAAAGCCATATAAATCGAATCCGTAATAAGGGTATTTAAAACAAATCGTAAAATAAACAGTAAAAGAACTCTCGCAAAAGATACCTTTTCCTGATTTTTTATGATGACGTCGTTTGCCTCGCTGAATTCTTTTATGAGCTTATCCTTCATCTCGGGATGAAGTCTCAATTCCTTGGCAAAATCCCTTAAATACATTACTCTCGCAACGTAATTTCTTTTTCTTTCAAGCGGATTGACCTTAAGTCTTAAGTTGAAATTAAGTTTATTAAGCAGTTTGTTGAATATCAGTGAAATAAAGAACGATACCGCCACAAACACGATTCCGGTCCAGTCCGTAAGCAGATAAAAGATACCGCTTGAAATTAAAATCGTGAGGCCCTGAACGCTGAAATCCAATAGTTCAAGGAATCTGTCAACGGTACTCTCGCATTCTGCCACCGACAAAACGAATTCGTTGTAATATTCGGGATTGTCGTAGCAGGATAGATCAAGTTCTGCCGCTTTGGCATACATTTTATCTTTCAGAGCTTTGTATAATCTGGGTTTGAACTTCTGTATCCAGCACTGCTGGTAAAATCCGTCGGGCGTAAAGGTAATGATGGTAAGTATAAGAATGATTACTACCACAATGAACGCCTTGATAAACGGCTCATTATACTCCGCACAGCGTAAAACATATCTGATGCCGAGCGTATGCTCAATGAAAATCATAAACTGATATCTGAACGCATTGTAGAGCACGTAAATCATGTATACGGGAGCTTCCTTAAAGAGGACTTTCCAGAGGAAGATATGGTTAGCTATGGTTCTTTTCATACCGCTTCCTCCTCTCCCATGCTGATAGCCAGATAGTTCTCAGCCTGTTTTCTGTACATATTCGCATATTTGCCATTTAACTTCATGAGTTCTTCATGAGTACCGGCTTCAAGTATATTTTTATCCGATAAAAGGAATACTCTGTCTGCATCCTTGACCGATGAGAGTCTGTGAGAAATGAAAAGCATTGTTTTCTTTTCTTTGTTTCTTATGATATTGTCGAAAAGCTCGTATTCCGCAATAGGATCAAGCGCACTTGAAGGCTCGTCAAAAACATTCACCGAAGCGTCTGAAGCAAATGCTCTTGCCACAACAATCTTCTGTGATTCGCCGCCCGAAAGCACGGCTCCGTTTTCATCGAATTCCTTGGTCATTATCGTTTCAATGCCTTCGGGAAGTTCAGATACTTTATCGTATACACCGGCATTCTTTAAGGCTTTGATAACCTTTTCGTCATCATCCTTTGTGCACTCTCTCATGAGCACGTTTTCTTTTATGGAAGCAGAAAAGAGCATGTGATCCTGAAATGCGCATGCGAAGAGTTTTCTGTATTCTTTTAGTTCGTATTCTTTTATGTTTCTTCCGTTTAAAAGAATTTCGCCGCTCGTCGGATCATAAAATCGTAAAAGAAGTTTTATGAGCGTTGATTTGCCGGCACCGTTGTAGCCTACGAGTGCATAGGTTTTGCTGCCTTCCATTTTAAGAGAAAGATTCTCGATAATGTTTTCTTTTCCGTCATAGGAGAAGCATACGTTTTTAAACTCAATGGATTCAATTTCTTTGGCAGGTTTGTCTCCCGCATAATCCTCGGGAATTACTTCTTCGTACTCAAGGAAGTTTCTTAAGTTATCCATGTAGAGTCCGTTCTGATAGGACTTCATGCAGGAATCCGTAAATTCAATTAAAATCCATGTGGATGCAACCATCATACTAGTGATAACAGCCAGTTCGGATGCAATCATTGTTTTGCTTACCAGTGTCCTGTACGAACCGTAAATAAGCATACCTTCAAAAATAAAGCTGAAGGTAAAGCTGCATCGTAAAATATGATTAATCGCTCCTCTGCCCTTATACTTTTCAGCTACCTTGCTTATTCCCTCCATGGATTCGTTAAATCTTTTCTTCATGAGGTTAAATACGTTGGTAAGTCTCATTTCCTTAGAGTACTCAGGCATATACATGACTCTGTTTACATATGCGTTTTTACGGTTGTGCAGAGCCATTTCCTTGTTTCTTTCATAATCAATCACGCCGAGTTTTCTGTTGAAAACAAAGTTTCCGATAATCGGGAAGATTACAAAAAGAACCGCAAATTTATCAATCTGGAATAAGAACACAAATGATACGATTGCAGCAATAAAGCCGAAAATCACACCCCAGAATGTATCCACAGTTTCGATTAATCTCGAATCGGCCTTATCCATTGCAAGCGTGTATCTGTTATAAAACTCGGTATCTTCAAAACATCTTAATTCCACATTCTGAGCCTTATTAAACAAAAGTTTTCCGAGCGAATTGTTTACCTTGTTGATAAATACGGGATCGACATAACCCTGATTGATCAGGAAATAAAGTTCGATAACCATGTAAACCAAAGCACACACGCTAAGGTAAATAAGGAAGAAATTATAGGATTTACCGTTCTCCAAGCCGTATACGATAAATCTCATGTAAAAGCCGCTGTAAAAGAGCCATTCAACATAATCGGCCATCTTTACAAAGCCCTTGTTTATAACAAGAGCCGGGCAGATTTTCGAAAGCATCTTCACGGCATATAAATTATTTTTGATAACGTGATTTTTTTCTTTTTTCATGTCGCACCTTTTTCGTAAAATAATGAGACCACGCAAAACATTGTTACATATTCTGCGTGGTCTTTCAATCACCTTTATCGAAATATCAAATAGTTTCTAAATGATTATTCTTCGGGCTTTTCTTCTTCGGCTTCTTCTTCAGCAGGAGCTTCTTCTTCGGTCTCTGCTTCTGCTTCAGCTTCTTCCGCGGGAGCTTCTTCTTCAACTGCTTCTTCAGCTGCCTCTTCTTCTGCGGGAGCTTCCTCTGCTTCTGCTTCCTCTGTGGGAGCCTCAGCTTCTGCTGCCTCTGCTTCAGTTTCTTCTGCGGGAGCTTCTTCGCTTACGATTTCACCTTCGTCGAAGTTTTCTCCGGGAGCTTCTGCTTCGTCTGAGTTCTCCTCTTCTTCGGGCTGCTTCTTAAGTGAAATGAATGCTGCTGCGCCTGCAAGAACTGCTGCTGCAGCGATTCCTGCGAAGAGACCTACTTTGCTCTTAGAATTGCCGTTTCCTTCGTCTGTATCATTATCTGCACCTGAGCCTGCACCGATTGTCTGAGCAGAGCCGAGTGAATCTACGAGCATACCTGTTCCGTAGCATGCAGGTGATGACCAGCACTGGTTTGTGATGTCGTTCCATGTAACCGTACCGATTCTGAATGCACTTGAATCTGCATCGTTAATCTGAAGTTCGATACCGATGTAGTCTCCTGCCTTAGGTGAAATTTCGGTCCACTTGAACGCACCTTCCACGATGTAACCTGTATCTGTTGTCTTTGCAAATGTTGTTTCGTTTTCTTCGGTACACTTGTCACCGTTGAACGAATGCTCGTTTACATAGTTAATTCTGTACTGCTTTGTGGCATCATTATACTCTGCTGCCTTGGAGTTGATTTCATCGATAAAGATTTCGAATGAATCCTGCTCATGTACCTGATCCGAATCCTTGTTAAGATCGTCATCTGTTACAGTTGCATAAGCATATAAGTATTCTTCATCCCAGAGAAGTTTAACAACTGCCGTAGCCTTGGGGTTGTCAGTCTTGTTACCAAGCTTAACTTCTACTGCACCGTTCCATGCATCTTCCATCTCACCATCGATGGTTGCTGTTCCCTTAGGGATAAACATGAAGGGCTTAAGCATACCTTCTGCATAGAACTTGGAGGATGTATCCTGAGACATTGTTGCATCGTTAAATGCCACTGTTTCTGTATCGTTTGTAACTACAATATCAAATCCGACTACTGCATTTGCTTCTGCCGTATCTACGGGAACGTTGATGATAACTGTATACTTACCGTCATCGGTTGAAGGTTCATCTTTTCTTAAAGCCTCAACCATCTTGGTCTTGATTCCCTTGGATTTTGAATTGTATTTATCTACATAAACCTTTACGCCGTCGGTATCATTCTGAGCAGTATCCCATACCGTTACCAGGAACTGTACCTGACCTTCATTCCAAATAGCCTTGAACTGAACGTTTGCATCAGCACCTGAGAATTCATATTCCTGTGCCTGTGAGAAATCGTCAACCAAAGCCTGGCTAACGGAAATTGCTTTTGTTTCGGGCTCGAGTTTGGAAGGATCCACGAGTGCCCAGAATGCGGGTTTAGCCTTTAAGTCATCATCAAAAAGAAGAGGACACTGAGGGCTGCCGTCTGTTACACCGCCGCCTACGCCTGTGTAAGCCTGAAGCCATGAGTTACCGTCGATAACGCCCCATACGGTAAAGCCTGTTACGTCTGCAAGGTTGTTGGAATCAACATACTTCATTGCATCGTAAACTGCTTTATATCTGTAAGCCTGTCTGCCGTATTCACCCTTAAGAGTAGCTGCTGTTCCGTCATACGCCTTAGAGGACTTAAAGTCAACTTCTGTAAGCATAATCTTGCCTACTACTGCGCCGTACTTGGAAGCTGCATCTACGAACTGATCGGTTGTGGGATATTCGTTATCGTAGTGGCCCTGCATACCCATACCGTCGATTCTGGTACCTTCTGCTGCCTTGACATCTTCAAGGAGTTTTACGATACCTTCAACCTTACCGGGTGTACAGTCATTGTAATCATTGTAGTAAAGTTCTACATCTGCGGGAGCATATTTGTTTGCAAACTTAAATGCATTGATAATAAATTCGTTGCTCTTGTAAACTGCCCACCAGCTTGAACCTTCGGAATCGCTTCTGTATGTTCCTGTTCCGTCGCTGACTGCTTCGTTTACAACGTCCCATCCGTAGAAAAGATCTTTGTATTTGCTGTCTGCGCCTACATAGTGCTCAAGGATGGACTTGATATACCATTCCTGACGAAGTGTCATAACTTCGGGAGAAACATAAGGCTTGTTGGCATCATAATCCTCATGGAAGAACCATTCGGGTGTCTGTGAATGCCATACGAGAACGTGACCTCTGATTTTAATCTGTTCATCGGGATGTTCTTCGTTCCATGCAAGGAAATAATCAAGGTATCTCTCTGCATTTGAGTAATCAAGTACGGGAACAGTGATTGTCTGACCGTCGATTGTAGCTTCCTCTGTTCCTCTGATTGAATAACCGATATGTGAATCGGGCTTTAATTCGTTGCCGAGTGTAACAGCGTTGAAATGCTTTTCAACTAACTGCATAAGAACTTTATCGTTGATTTCGGAACCTGAAAGGGATGTACCGCAGATCATGTCATCGCCGAAATCTTTTGTAAGAGCATCCTTAAGGTTAGGAATGCCGCCTTCGATTGTCTTTGTTGCAAGATTTAAGTTAATGAAGGAAGCGCCCGTAAGATAATATCTACCCTTAACGCAATCACCTTCACCGTAGTTCTCGCCCTGCTCAAGGAATCTTAAAACAACCTTGTCAAGACTTCCTGCTGCAGAAACTTTGAAAGTACCTTCGAACTTGGTCCATACGTTAGGCTCAAGCTGCTGGCTTGAAGAACCTGAAATTTCAGGTGAGTAGGAACCGAGATAATTTGTACTTCCGCCTGATGTAATATAAGGAGCAAAATCAACCTGGCGCTGTGTAGCGGGTGCTCCGTTGTAATCATCTGTAAGCATTACATAGAAACAGTACGCATATGTTGCTCCGTTTTCTACGATGTCTGTAACATCATAACCGAAACAGTCATAAGGTCTTGTTCTGCCGTCGATTACACCGTAAGTTGTAATATCGCCCACGATAGGTGTATCACTTACTGCTGTTGTAATCTTTGCGCTTTCTATTTCAGCGCCCCACATGGAAACGTCTGCGTCTGCGAAGTTACCGTTCTTTAAAAGGTTCTCGCCTTCTACACTGGGTGCTTCGAGTTCGTCTGCAGAGTCCCCGGGAGGGTTGCCTTCACCTGATACAGTGAATGTAACTGAAGCTACAGTTGCTTCGGTTGTTCCTGTATTCATAGACATAATTGAGAAATATTTACATCCCTTTGTATCGGGGATAATCGTAGGACTACCGTAAGATACAGGGGTGCCTCCCTTGTTGTCGGAATCATAATCGGCCTGTGTATGAAGCTTGAATGCAAGGTCTCCCGCATTACCGCTTGTTACATCAAATACAACCTTGGTGATTGTATCGGGGTCGATATCCGAAGGGATTGCGTAAAACTGAGACTTGTACTGATCCTGGAAGGCAATTTCCAGTTCTCCGTCTCCGTTTACTTTCGATGTCAATCCGTACTCCATAGTGGATTTCAGATCCGAGAAAGTGTAAGTCTTTTCTTCAGGCGCTGCCTTTGCTTCCATCGGTACAAACATAATGAAAGAACCGATAAATAAGAGAGCCGCCATCACAAAAGCCATGATTTTTCTGCTCATTTTTTTCCTCCTTACTCCCTAGTGAAATTATAATTTCACATATAGCAGAATTATATCAAATTTGTCCATTATACTTCAACGCAAAAAAAGAAAAAACAAGTTTTTATCCCTGTTTTTTCTATACTTTTTCGTTATATCTAAAATGACCAATTGGGGACGGTTCCGTTTTGGCCTTTTTTACCATTTAAGAACCGTCCCCGTTTGGCTCATTTTGCTTAAATTGTTATTTTCTCTTCGCCGTCTGTTAAGAAACTTGCGTTAACGCTCTTTCCTAAAGCTTCAATTACGTAATCTCCCTTAAAAGCGTCAATCTTTACGAAACCGTTTTCGTCGGTTGTAAGGGTTTCGTCCGTGCTCCACTCTTTTTTGACAAGATTGTAAAGGGTGTCGTATACGGGCTTGGTCGAGCCGTCCTTTCTTAAAAAGCCGCTCGGTGCACCGAGCCATGCGCCGTCCTTGAAATCCCATGTGGTAATAGCCTTAACAAGCGGATGTGCAAAAAGAAGGCTGTACATTTCTTTTAGGTTTTCTGCCTGTCTTTCTTCTCCCTCGGGAGTTGAAGGCCATTCAGGCACCTGCCAGTCGTTTAAATCCTCGATGTATTCGGGAATAAGGTCGCCCGAAACAAAGGTGTTTTCCGTAAAATGAATGGGCAGTCCGAAATGCGAGAATCGCTCGAGTACTTCTTCAACCTTTTCTTTGCCCCAGTAGCCCTGATGCTGATGAGACTGAATACCGATGGCTGAGATGGGCACGCCTGCAGATAAGCATCCGTCAATAAGGATTTCGTAGGAAATCGATGTGTTGAAATCGTTTATAAGGAATGTTGCGTTCGGATTGCAGGAATATGCTTTGTCAAATACTTCTTTTATGAGGCCTACTCTGCCCTTTTCCTTGCAGATACGGGTAATCGCATTGTCATATTTGTCGAAGATGGGCATGATAACCACTTCGTTTATTACGTCCCACATATCGATGACGCCCTTAAAAGCATTGATTTCTCTCTCAATACGGTCAAGCTGTTTTTTCATGATTGTGGCATTGTCATAATCCATAAGCCAGGGTGCGCATACCGTGTGCCAGCATAAAGGATGGCCTTTGACCGTTACACCCTTGCTCTGTAAAAACTTGGCTGCGCTTAAAAGAAGCTCTTCGTCGGTTTTGCCTTCTTCCCTTTCATAATTTCCCCAGTAAAAAGGAAGTGTTCCGTAGTTGAAAAGATCAAGCCACTTTTTCATTCCGTCTTCGGCTTTTTCAATTAAATCTTTATTTTCAAAAATACCCGAAGGCAGTCTGCCTGCAAGTGCGGGATCTTTTGCCATCATGTAAGGCATGGTATCAAAAGCGCCGCATCCGAAAAGAAACTCATGCTTCTTTAGCGCGATATGAACCTTTTCGTTTTTAAGAGGCTCATTATTTTCGTTTGTAAGTTTAATGACTTTGCTTACTTTTCTGTGTGAGTAATCCATATTTCCTCCTCTTTAATTCGCTTTCCCCACAAACTTTGATCATTTATCCTAAAAGAATCAGTCTTCAGTCAGCTGGCCGATATAATTAAATACCGTCTGAAGCGTTCTGCTCTTTGTCAGATCGTCAAAGAAAATAGCCGTCGAATAATATGAATGCGTATTCTTTGAATCAAGAACCTTGTAGAAGGTCACAGGCATGTTCATCTCCATGGCCTTTCTGGCAAATACAAGAGTGTGTTTTAAATCAAGCACGCCGTCATGGTCACTCTGAATTAAATACATCGGAATTGTAAGTTCATAATCGCCCGGTGTAAGTAAATCAAGCTTCGAATAAGGCTCGCCTTCTTTCCAGTCCTGATCCTTTTCGAAGAGATCGCTTACAAGCTGATTGAGTGCCCAGGGAAGTTTTCCCTCGAAACAGTAAGGGCCTGCAAGACCTATAAAACCGACAAATCTCTTGGCGCCGATTTTATATTTTTTATGAAGGCTCTTATCATACACAAGAAGAGAACCCAGGTGAGCACCTGCAGATGAACCCATGATAATCACGCGGTTTGCTTCGATTTCTTTTTCCTTAAGGTATTTTAAAATAGCCTTGTATTCAATGCATACATCATCAATTATCTGATTGAAATGGACTCTCGGAACCTTTCTGTAGCCCATAAGGATACATTCATAGCCTTCCTTGGCCATTCTCTGACCGATGAATTCAAAATCTCTGGGAGATTTGCTGTTCCATCCGCCTCCGTGAATATAAATAATTATCTCGGAGTGTTTTTTTACCTGGGGAGCAAAATGAAGGAAATATACTTCCTTGCTTTCCCCTAAGTTTACCTTCGTGGGTTTTATCTCTCTTTTATAAGTTAAAAGTTTGGTTCCGATTCCCGGATATGACTGAAGTTCTCTTATAAAATCTTTCATCTTAATCCTTTCTTACTCGTAAAGAAAATCTCTTAACCTCGGATGTACTTCTCCGTACGCCATACCGCAGTTTCTCACATGCATGATAAAAATTAGCGATAGTTTGTTTTCGGTATCCATTATAATGCAGCTTCCTGCAGCGCCGTCCCATCCGAATACTCCCTTGGGTGCTTTGGCTTTGGCTGCTCTCGGTTTCATAAGTACCTGCATTCCGACACCGTATCCGTAACCTTTTCTTCCCATTGTTTCTTCTATGTCCTTTAATCCCTGCGAACATAAAAGATTTGTTTTTATGATATCAATTGTTTTTGCTTTTATGATTCTTTTGCCGTCTTTGCTTACGCCGCCGCATGCAATAGTGTCTGCAAATTTAGCATAATCTTCGGTGGTGGAAATGAGTCCGGCTCCGCCGCTTTCGTACTTTTCGGAAAGCTGGTACTGGCAAACAGGCTCAATCGGATTGATGTTGCCTTTATCGTCACACTGGAACTGAACTGCCAGATTGTTCAAATAGTTTTCGGGCTTCGCAAACATTGTATCCTTCATTCCGAGACGGTCCCAGATATTTTCTTTTAAGTATTCGCCGAAGGATTTTCCCGAAACAACTTCGATTATCGCAGCAACAACGTCATGACTTAAGCTGTATAAAAATCTTGTGCCGGGCTCAAACTTAAGAGGCGTTTCAACAAACGAATCAACTATTTCCCTCGTACTTGCATTCATGCCCTTTTCGTTTAAAACTCGTAAAATACCCGCACGCCCGAGATCGTAATCAAGTCCCGACTGCATCGAAACCAGATGTTTTATCTTTAAAGGCTTGTCGCATTTTACGATATCGATTTTATTGCCTTCTCTTTTCTCGTATAAAAGATTGCCGTACGCGGGAAGATATTTTGCAACATCGTCATCAAGCGATACTTTTCCCTGTTCGACCAGCTGCATAAGAGCAACCATTGTCTGTACCTTTGTCATCGAAAACATTAAGTACTGCTGGTTATCTTTGATCGGAACATTTTTTGCCTTATCACCGGTTCCGTACATATGTCTGTAAATCATTTCGTGGTCCTTATAAATGATACAGTCAACAGACGGAAAATCATCTTTTATTACCAGCGAATCAAGATAATAAGTTAATTTGTCAAAATCCATTTCCTTGTCCTTAAATTCCTTTGGGATAAAATGCAACTGCTATTGCTCCTGGGCCCGCATATGTACCTACGGTGGCACCCACGCTTATCTTTCTGATATCTGAAATATCTCCTTCGTATAAATCCTTGCTGTCTTCAAGGTATTTCTGCAGGTACTCGTCGGAAAGGCCCGTGTATCCGGTAACAACAGGCATCATAAAATCGATTCCGCCTATTTCCTTTACCTTTTCGATCAGCATATTGTTTCCTTTTTTGGAACCTCTTGCTTTTCCTATAACATCAACAATTCCGTTTGTAATCGTGATTACCGGTTTGATGGAAAGAATCTCTCCGACAAATGCAGCGGTTGATGAAAGTCTTCCGCCGGCTTTTAAATATTCAAGCGTATCAAATACTGCAAGTACAATTGCTTTTTCACGGACTCTGGTAATTTCGTCCGCAATTTCTTTTGCACTCTTTCCTTCATCTCGAAGCCTTACCGCATATTCGACGAGCACATAGTATGAAATGCAAAACTGCATTGTATCAACCACATGAACTTTTCCGTCAAACTCGCCAGCGGCTATATTGGCGCTCTGTACGCATCCGGAAACACCCGAGGAAATTGTAAGACATACAACTTCGTCTCCCGCCTCGACAGCAGACTGAAAACATTCTTCGTAATCTGCCGGAGATATCTGACTGGTTTTTGGAAGTTCATCGGATTCGATTAATTTCTCATAAAATATTCTGTTTGACAAAGTAACTCCGTCAAGGTATTCATCTTCTCCGAATCTTATCTTTAACGGAAGTATTTTAATCCCCCACTCCTTTGCAGTCTCCTGCGAAACTTCGCTTGCCGAATCGGCAACAATCATTACGCCCATTAATTCATGTCTCTCTTTTGTAGTATTTTTTTCTTTTATGACGGATATTCGTATTCAAACGACGCTTTGGTGGTCTTAAACGAGAATACGGTCTTTCCTTTAATTCTGAATTTGTAATATGCCTTGCAGGATGCGGATTCGTGAATCGTACGAATCATCGAGCCTCCCACGGGTGCATTCAAAGCCTTGCCCGAGGATTCTATAAGTCCTGCTTCAAATACCATGTTGCCCTGTTTTATACGAACTTTTCCGTCGCGAAGCTCCTGAATATGAGCCCCAAGATATGTGGCAAATCTGTATTCTTTTTTATTGTAATAAATTACACCGATTATTCCCGTAAAATGAAGCGGTCCGAAAGGAATGTCCGCAACGGAAAGCATTAAAGAGCCTCCGCTAAAGCAGGTCTGCGTCCAGAGATAATCCTTTGGGAAAGATCTTCCCGAATCGCCTTCCCAGTATCCTACGGCATTTTCAAATACATAAGGTTTTCCGTTAATTACCACTTTGCCGTTTACGGAATGACGCATGCTGAAAACATAATGCCTGCACTCCATAAAAGGTATTAACGCAAAAGGTCCCATAATGTCATATTTAATCGGAGTTATCTGACCGAAATCAAGCTTGCCTTTAATCCTTGCATCGGGATTATCAATATTTACCCTGATGCCGTTTTTACCGAATCTGTTTTTGTCAAGGAAAATGTTTTTACAGTCCTTCTTAAAAGCAGTTCCCGGCATATCGATATTCCATGCGCCGTCTTCGGTAATAACCTGCAGGGAACTTGTTTCGCTCGTTCCGTTTTTATGTCTTGCCGATATAAATGCCACCGTCGAATCCTTCGACTGGCATTTCATATACCATCCGTAAAAATATCCGTTCATTGCCCTCTCCCCCGAATAAAATTACTTCTTACTCTCCTCGTATGCCTGTCTTACTGCAATTGCAAGCTGATCCGCACATGATGTGTTTTTCATACCGCAGGTATTGCCTTTAAGTTTTTCTTCGATATAATCAACGCTCATACCGTCGACAAGTTTTGAAATGGCTTTCAAATTGCCGTTGCATCCTCCCAAAAACTGGATGTTTGAAACCTTATCTCCTTCAAGGTCAAAACTTATCTGAACGGCACAGACATTCTGTGTTCTGAAATTGTATCTCATAAAATCTCCTTATCGTAATAAATCATCGGGATGATTTAATCTCCACTCTATGCATCTTTTAAGGTAATGGATGTATTCGGGACTTTTGCACATACCTTTTCCTTCAACGTCGGAAATCTTTGCGACATCCATTCCGTTGCAGGCTGTTGTCTTCATAATGATGTTAAGCGCAGGTACCTTGGTGTCGTTTGCAATATATGTACCGATACCGAAAGCTACTTTTACGCGGCCCTTGAAATATTTGTTGATGGCTGTTGCTCTGTCAAAATCAAGGCTGTCTGAGAAAAGAAGCATCTTGGTCATCGGATCGATGCCTAAATTCTTATAATGCTCAATCATCATATCGCCCCACTCGTAAGGATCGCCCGAGTCATGACGGCATCCTGAGAAAAGTGTGGAATAGGTTAACTGGAAGTCCTTAAGGAAGCACTTTGTGGTAATTGCATCTGTAAGTGCGGTTCCGTTTAACACGCCGTATTCCTTTACCCACGCATCAAGCGCATACCAGTTTGAATATGCGGGATTGTGCTTGTGGTTACCCTGACCTACACACATAATCCATTCGTGAGCCATAGTTCCTACAGGTGTAATATTGTATTTCTTTGCAAGGTAAACATTTGATGTACCTACAAATGTCGAATTCTTAATATTGCTTTCATGAAGAGTCTTAACAGCAAGTTCCTGTGCTTCTGCGGATAATCTTCTTCTCATACCGAACTCAGAGAAAGAACTGATCTCATATTCGCCGCTTTCAAGTTTTGCAACTTTGGCTGCAAGTCTTTCCTTAAAGCTTTCGAAAAGCTCGTCGTAATTGTATGCCATTCTGAAATAAACTTCGTTTACAATGGCAAGTGTCGGGATTTCGTACATGGATGTGTTAAGCCATGTTCCCTTGGTTTCGATTGCAAGTCCGCACTCTGCATCGGTTGTGATTATAAAATCCTCGTATCTGGGTTTCCAGAGTCTTAAAAAGTCAACGTAGGAACCCTTGATCCATTTGATATTGTGAAGGTATTCAAGTTCGTCTTCCTTGAATCTTAAATCACAGTAAAGTCTAATCTGGTTTTTGATTTCCTCAACCATTTCGGGTGTGAATTTAACGTCGGTATTACGGCATTTAAAATCCCATGTAGTCTTGTAGTCCGAGAACTGATGGTAAATTGCCTGTCCCATCGAAAACTTGTAAGCATCGGTTTCAAGTAAACTTGTGATAATTCTTTCCATTTCAAACCTCTCTAAATTAAATTACTGCTTCATATTCAATCCGGATTTCCGGTAATTTGTTTAATGTGTAATACCAGTTAATGGCCCAGTCATCTCCCTGCGTATTATCGTTTTCACCTGTTGCGGGAGGAGCAAAAATCTTAAGAGTTAAATCTTTTCCTGCTGCCTTTTTGCCTTCAAAAAATGCAGGCATAAAATCAACGAATGTTGTACCGGGAGCTTTGTAAAACCATCTTCCGTTTAATTCCATCATAAGATTTGCATCTTTAAGCTCATCTTCAAAATATGCTTCGCAGAAAACGGGTTCTTTTTCAAACGATAAAGGAATTGCTATGCCTTCGCTGTCTTCGGCGCTTCCCCATCTTAATTTAACTGGAAGGCTTATTTCGCTCTTTTCTTCCATCTTCGGCATAAAGTATTCGTCGTTGATGATTTCCTTAAAAGTATCCATTAAAGGAAGTTTTATACCTACTTCAGAGTTGTTCGGATCTTCCCACTCAAGTCCCAAGCGTCCTCTGTCTCTGAACTGATAGAAAGTAAAGCCTTCAAGCCATTTCTCGGGATCCGCTTTTAACATATCGCAGAATTCTTTTAGCATATCGCACTGTTCGTAAGGTCCGGTTACATCGCCGTCGGCATTCATTTCGGATAAAACCATCGGTCTCTTTTCACCGGCTACCACCTCAAATCTCTTTGCGGTACGCTTGCCCATATCATAAATATTTGCAACGGTTTCCCTGTAATAATTCTTTGTATCTTTCTTGGCGATATCATAGGGCCAGCCCCAGTGAAGAGACATGTAACGGTCCATTGAGAAGATGTCGCAGGCTTTAATTGCGGGAGTGAATTCCTCTTCTTTTTCAATCTTTACATTGTCGGGTCCGAGACCGTTTAAACAGAGAATTAATTTTACGTTCTTTGCTTCCTCGTGGAAGATATTGCATACATGAGCAAAGAATAACGCAATATCTTCATAGGATGCTCTCTTCGTAAAAGAAAACCAGTCCCCGCCGGCTTCATGGTTTACACGAAGCATTACTCTTCCGAATGTGGAGAGGTCTTTGGCCATTGCCTTTATATGGTCGTCTGAAATATTCGTATCCATCGTGACTGTAAGGCATACATCCTGACCATGCTTACGAACGTCTCTCATCCAGTTAAAAGGCTCTTTGTCAAGCTGGCCTACAAGTCCGCCCTTATATGTTTCATAATCGTCGTAAGGATAATCCCACTGGAAGGTGATATCCTTATCCGAAAACGCATCATGCGCACGTTTGGGGAAAGTCTCATCCAAAGGGTAATATGAAGTCATTAAGGATATTGCCCTCATCGGACGTCCGAGAACATTTAAAATATAATCCTGACTGACGTATTCGCCTCTCTCGCTGCCGTCACCCAAATCGATGGCACATTCTGCTTTGCCGAGATGAATTAATTTAATCTTATCCATATTATCTCCATGATTCTTTTATGAGCAAATCAGTTCCATTAAGAGTCTTACGACTCCGAAATACTCTCTTAACATATAGTGTATTCCTACGGGAAAGAGAGTTTTCGCGGGAACCGAATGTGCATTGGTATAGCCCTCATGCTTTGCAATGATTCCTGCTCTGTATTCGTGGAAACTGTTCGTAATTATTCCGACATTTGCATCGGAATCTTTAATTATATCCATCGAAAATCTTAAGTTTTCGATTGTGCTCGTGGATTTATCCTCTAGCAGTATTCTGTCTTCGGATATTCCCATTTTTACGAGCTCTCTTTTAATGCATTCGGCCTCGCTGATGGATTCATTAAATCCCTGTCCGCCCGAAGCAATAAGTATGGTGTCCGGATTTTCGGACATGTAGATATAGCCTTCTTCAATTCTTTTAACAAGCGGAATGCTCGGAGTGGTTCCGTTTACGCCCGCGCCAAGTACTATTACATACTCAAGATTCTCCGAAGGATGAGCATTCATTGCCGCGAATACATTGCATTCGATGAATATAAAAGAAATAAGGGCTATGCCGTAAAGCGTGTAATAAATAATTCTTACGGGCATCGGAATTTTATGCTTTGAAACTCCGTCTATATCTCTTTTAAGCATCATAAATCTTATAAACGCACAGACGCCGATAAGAATCCAAATCCATATCCATGAAAGAAAAATTCCCGCGTAGCATACAAGCGTAATAAAATATAAAATGCACCAGACTATCAGAATGAGATATAACTCGCAGATTACCTTTTTAAAATTCTGCTTTCCGAATCCGTAATATCTGCTCGTCCTGTTTTTATATTCCTCATATTCTTCGCCGTATATCTTTTTAAATTCCTTTTCTTCCTTAAGTATCCTAACATGAAAGAAAACTACGGCCAAAAGCGTAAGTACTATTACGAATACATTGCAGTACATCAAAGCCATACCGATGAAAAGCAGATCAAACGCAAGAAATGCAGGATTTCTGCTGTAGGAATAAATTCCCTTGGTAGCAGGCTTCCCTCTTTTAGAGTTTCTTAAACCCGTAAAAGACGAAAATATCAGAAATACCGAAACAATTCCAAGATATACTCCGATTACTTTTCCCATAATAGGAAGGTAGGAACGTCCTAAAATAATGCTTATCGCTTCCGCAAAAGAAACAATGACTATTACTGCCTTTAATATGATGTCGCGGATTTTATCCGTATTGTGTTTATTGTTAAAAATCCCTTTTTTTCTGAGGATAATTATTTTTGCGAAAAATATGATGTAAAAAGAAAGCATGCAAAACGCTGCAAGCGATCTGTAAATCATCAGGCATCACTCCTTATTTGATGCGAAAACTAGTCGGCAAACAAATCAACGAGCTTAAAGTCATTAACATTTACAAGCCCTTTTGTAGTCATCTTCAAAACCGGTATTACGGGAAGGCTTACAAATGCCATGTTCATAAAAGGTTCGATTCCTTCATTTACTCCGATTTTTTCCGCGCTCTCTCTTAAAGCCACATTTGCTTCGGCGATTCTTTCAGCGGATTCCGTGCTCATAAGTCCGGCAACGGGAAGGCGTACTTCTGAAATAACTTTTCCTTCGCTTACCACGCAAAGACCGCCGCCGATTTTCTTAATATAATTTGCCGCAGTAACCATATCGGCTGCATTGCTTCCGATAACGATTAAGTTATGGGAGTCATGCGATACGCTTCCTGCCAAAGCACCGTTTTTAATGCCGATGCCTTTAATAAATCCAACGCCTTTGTGGCCTGTGTTTTTATGTCTCTCGATAACGGCCAGTTTGCAGATATCATTGTCGGTATCTATTCCGTTATCTTTGTTAAAATCAATATCAATTACAAGTTCGTTTGTAAGTATTTCGCCGGGTATTACTTCGATTACCCTGCACTTTGAACCCTTGGGTTCGATATAAAAATCTTCTTCCTTAAGATCCGGCATATGGAAGGAATTCATTACGCTTCCCGTGATAATATCTTCCGCCTTGGGAACAGAGAACTCAGATAGGTTTTTATTATCAACCACTTTAACGCCGTTTGAATAAACATCTCTTATGTCGATGCTTTCAAGGTCGTTAAGTACCAGGATATCTGCTTTGTATCCGCATGCAATCGCACCCATTCTTCTGATACCGAAGCAAACTGCGGGATTAATTGTTGCCATCTTGATGGCACGAATCGGACTTTTGCCCTCTTTGATTGCAAGTCTTACAATATTGTCGATATGACCTTCTGCAATAATATCCGCAGGGTTTCTGTCATCTGTTGCAAGAATGCATCTCTGGTAGTAAGGGTTTTCAAAAAGAGGTAAAAGCTTTTCGAGGTTCTTTGCAGCGGAGCCCTGACGAACCATTATCCACTGGCCTTTTGAAAGTTTCTCAATCGCTTCCTCGGCATTCGAACACTCATGATCCGAATTGATTCCCGCACTGATGTATTTATCCAGATCTTTACCCGAAAGCAAAGGCGCATGTCCGTCCACAGGTTTATTCTTTGCAGTGCAGGCGTTTATTTTATCAAGCGTCGGAGCATCGTTGTAAATAACTCCGGGATAATTCATCATTTCAGCAAGGCCTAAGACTCTTTCTTCCTTGTAAAGGTCTTCAACATCTTCGGCTTCAAGTACTGCGCCCGCCTCGTCAAAGCATGTCGCAGGCACGCATGAAGGAATCATTACGAAAACGCGTAAAGGAATGTTTTCACTCATCTCAAGCATATACTTAATGCCGTCCACACCGCACACGTTTGCAATTTCATGAGGGTCTGTAACAACTGCTGTTGTTCCGTGAGGAAGCACTGCTTCAGCCAGAGCATGAGGTACCATCATAGTACTCTCAATATGAATATGTCCGTCGATAAATCCGGGGCATACATATTTGCCGCCCAAATCTTCAACCACATCCGCATCAGCATCAGTGTAGTAAGTTCCGATGCCGGTAATACGGTCGTCTTCGATAAGCACATTTGTCAGATCTATCGATTCAGTGAATACATTTACAACTTTTGCATTTTTAAGTAACGTCTTCATAACCGCCCCCGTGGTTTATTAACAGTTTTCAAGAAATCCTTTTAAATCCTCGATTAAAGAATCCACGTCCATATCGTGAACCATGCAGGCTTCTTCAAGAGTTTCGTTCTGTGCCGAAGGACAGCTCGGACAATGCATGCCCATCTCCTGTAAGATTCCCGCAGCTTCGGGGAAATTTCTTAAAAGTTCGCCTATTTTGGTATTTTCGTTGATTCGAAACATTTTTATCTCCTACATTCTAAGCATCAGTTCCTGCTCAAATACTTCACCGTCTTTTATGTATTTTCTCGGAACTCTCTTGCTTACCGCACAGGTTAATTCGTACGGAATTGTATTTGCGATTTCACAAAGATCCTCAATAGGATTCTTTTCGCCGAATATTTCAACTTCGCTTCCAACCTCGACATTCATCATATCGGTTATATCTATCATGCACATATCCATGCAGATTTTGCCTCGAACACTTGCAGGTCCGTCCACCGTGTAAAGCTTGCACTTGTTAGAAAGGCATCTGAAGAATCCGTCCGCATATCCGTAAGGAAGTACACCGATTCGGGTTGTCTTATCCGTTGTATAAATACCGCCGTAACTTATCTTCGTGCCTTCGGGATAAATCTTTATTGTTGAAACCGTGGTCTTTAGTGTCATCACCGGCTTAAGGCCCATTTCCTTGGCAAATTCACCGTAACCGTATAAAAGAAGTCCGGGACGAACCATGTCCAGATATGTTTCGGGATATCTTGCAACAGCGCCCGTATTGGCACAATGCTTAATCTCAAAACGTCTGCCTGCTCTTCTTTCAACCTCAGCGCATACATCCTTAAAAAGTTTGAACTGATGCATGGTGTATTCATACGCTTCATCACCGGGCTCATCCGATACCGCAAAGTGGGTAAAGATACCTTCCGCATAAAGTCCCTGCATATTAAGTGCTTCACAGATTCCTTTTATACCGTTGTCAAAATAATTGCCTTCGCAGAGGTAACCGAGTCTCGACATTCCGGTATCGACTTTGATATGAATCTTTAAAGTCCTGCCAAGCTTAACCGCTTCCTCGGAATATTCAACGGCTTTGGCTCTGCAGGTAACTGCCTGAGTGATATCGTATTCAATGAGTCTGTCTACCTGCTCTCTCGGAGTATGTCCTAAAATAAGTATGGGCATTTTAATGCCGTTTACTCTTAACTCCATTGCCTCGTCGATACTGCTGACAGCCAGATAATCCGCACCGATTTCTTCAAGCGTTTTGGCTACGTTGATTGAGCCGTGTCCGTAGGCATCAGCCTTAACCACGCCTAAGAATTTTACGTTATCGCCGATTTTTTTACGTATTGTGTTGTAGTTGAATTTTAACGAGTCAAGATTAATCTCAGACCACGTTCTTCTTAAAGTTGATTCCATGATTACTCCGTATTAATAACGTGTAAAATCTATTGTTTCGCCTGTTTCTTTTATGGTCAAAGACAGATTGTCCTGATCCATCAAAGCTATAGATCCGTAATAAATGTCATTCCCGTCCACATAGTCAAGTTCATAAAGTTCAAGACTTCCGGGAGTTGATTCAAAATGACCTTCCACAAAATCAGAAAAGTCTTCAAGATCTATGGTTTTGTAAAGGAAGAAATAATC
>JAFYHV010000002.1 GCA_017538995.1 Lachnospiraceae bacterium
GAAGCAAATTCAGCAGAAACCAGGAAGAAAGAACCTTTACCAATTTGGCATAAATATCTTTTAACCATAGAAGAAGCAGCTGAATACTTCGGAATCGGAGAGAAACGATTAAGACGAATAGCTGCGGATAACATTGGTGAGGATTTTATTATGGAAATCGGCAGTCAGATTCGAATAAAGAGAGAATTATTTGAGCAGTATTTGAACAGTTCAAGAACAATTTAACGAACACTCAGGAAGGGTATTTTTTGAAATCAAAAACGGCAAATGTTATGGAAAGAGGAACCGCATTATGGTATAAATATCATGAGGCGGTTCTTTTTGATTTATTTGAAAGGAGACCGCAATATGAGCGAAAAAAGGAGAGATAATAAAGGACGTATTTTACACAATGGCGAATTCCAAATGAGTGACGGAAGATATCGCTTCAAGTATACTGACAGTTTTGGAAAAGTAAAGGTTGTTTATAGTTGGCGTTTGGATCACAACGACAGAGTACCCGAAGGGAAAAAGAAATCACTTTCACTACGTGAGATAGAGAAACAAATTCAAGCCGACAAATTTGATAATATTGCATCAAATGGTGGAAATCTGACAGTTCTTGAACTTGTTGAAAAATATATTTCGACCAGAACGGGCGTACGACCTACTACTCAGGCCGGATATGGAACAGTAATTAATCTTTTGAAAAAAGAATCTTTCGGTAGCAGAAGAATTGATACGATACGTATATCAGACGCAAAGTGCTGGCTTATAAAACTTCAGGAGAAGGACGGAAAAAGCTTTAGTTCCATTCATTCTGTCAGAGGTGTTTTGCGACCGGCATTCCAGATGGCTGTGGATGATGATTTACTCAGAAAGAATCCGTTTGGATTTCAGTTGGTTGACGTAGTTGTAAATGACAGTGTAACGAGAGAGGCCATTTCACGAGAAGATGAGAGGAAATTTTTAAAGTTCGTGAAAGAGGACGATCATTTCTCGAAGTATTATGAAGGAATCTATATTCTGTTTAAAACGGGGATGCGTATTTCTGAGTTTTGCGGACTGACGTTAAAAGATGTGGACTTCCAAAATCACTGCATTCGCATAAACCATCAGCTGCAAAAGAAAGCGAAAATCGGTTACTACATTGAGGAAACAAAGACTGCCTGCGGAAACAGGGTTATTCCTATGACGGAAGATGTTGAGGAGTGCTTTAAAATAATCGTTAAGAATCGAAAACCTCCAAAAAATGAACCTATGGTAGATGGATATTGGGGATTTCTATATTTCGATAAAGACGGAAGTATAATGTATGCACTTCATTGGGAGCATTATTTCAAGCATATTTTGGAAAAATATAACAGTATTTACAGAATACCGCTTCCGAAAATCACTCCGCATGTGTGTCGCCATACATATTGTTCCAATATGGCAAAGTCCGGAATGAATCCGAAGGCACTTCAGTATTTGATGGGACATTCAGATATAGGCGTAACGCTTAATACCTATACACATTTGAGTTATGAGGATGCCAAAGAGGAAGTTGACCGCGTAACAAAGGTCGTATAATACGTCAAAAAACCGAGGTATAAATTCAAATATTTTATACCGATTTTTATACCTTTTGCCGGCAAAAATATGCAAAAATATGCTAATATATGCCGGAAATTGATAATTTATAATACGGGTTAAATTAAGCAAAACAGAGGTTTTTTAATAATGATTAAGGTACTGTTCATTTGCCACGGCAGGATTTGGAGTGTAGCCTTGAAACATTGAAAACATCGGCATTTCCGCAGATGGACATTCGTTTTTATACCTCGTTTATACCTTATAAAAACCCGAAAAATGAAACTATTTGAAAGAAGAAAACAAAGCATGATTAAAGTACTTTTTGTCTGCTGGGGTAATATCTGCCGCTCGGCAATGGCGGAGTATATTTTTAAAGATATGGTAAGAAATGAAGGGCTTGAAGACTGTATTTACGTTGAATCCGCAGCAACTTCTACCGAGGAAATAGGAAATCCTGTATATCCGCCCGCAAGAGATGAGTTAAGAAAGCATGGCATCGACTGTAAAGGACATCACGCCAGACAGGTAAGACGTGATGATTACGACAGATTCGATTACATAATCGCTATGGAAGATATCCACCACAGAATCATGCGTGACAGGTTTTTTGACGGCAGAGATGACAAGATCTCACTCTGTATGGACTATTCTTCAACCCCCGGAAAGCAGATTGCGGACCCCTGGTACACCGGAGACTTCGTTACAGCCTACAGACAAATTAAAGAGGGCTGTGATGGCTTGTTACAGGAGATTAAACATAAAAGTTAAATCATAATTTAACAAAAAGAGCCAAACAGGGACGGTTCTAAAATGGTAAAAAAGGCCAAAATAGAACCGTCCCCAAATGGCTCATGGAGAGCAAAATGATAGATTCGGTAATTTTTGATATGGACGGAGTCATTTTTGATTCGGAGAGAATCGTTTGTGACCTGTGGATAGATTTTGCAAAAGAAAATAATATGCAGGGAATGGATGAGCTTATTTTAAAATGCATAGGCATTAATGAGAGAGCAACTGAGAAACTGTTCCTTGAGACTTACGGCGAAGACTGCCCTTATGATGAGTATAAAAAAGTCATCGGCGAAAGGTACAGAACTCTCTGCGGAGGAGGAAAGCTTCCGAAGAAGCCGGGAGTGGATGAACTTTTATGTTTCTTAAAAGAAAACGGCATAAAAACCGCGCTTGCATCGTCCACTAACGTAAAAACCGTTACAAACCAGCTTAGGGATGCGGAAATACTTAAATACTTTGATGTTGTAATCGGTGGAGACATGGTTACAAAGTCAAAACCTGACCCTGAAATCTTCCTTGAAGCAGCAGAAAAACTGGGCGTTGATCCAACCAAAGCATATATTATTGAGGACTCCTTCAACGGTATAAAAGCAGCGCATGCAGCGGGGGCAAAACCTCTGATGGTTCCCGACATCATTCAGCCGGATGAAGAGATAACAAAACTCTGCCATAAAATCTTCGTGAATTTGCACGAAGTAAGGGCATTTTTTGCAAGTATTTTAAACTAGTTTTGCAAGGTCTTTTAATTGAAAAAAACACTCCCTTATGTTAAAATATTAATTTGAGTAATTATGATTGTGGAAGATCATTTTATTTTGGCTAAAAGAGGGAATGTTATGAGAAGTTTTTACCGTTTTTCTTCTAAAAAACGTCGGATTATTATGGAGCGGGCTAAAAGACTTTTTAGTCTGGTCCTTTTATTTGTTCTGACAGTTTCATTTACTGCGGTTTTCTTTGACAATACTGCATTTGCGAAAACTACCTCAGGCGTTGAATACGACGATGTAAATGTAGAATTTACAGGGCAGAACGAAGGCTATACATCTTTTCTTTACAATAACAGTAACGGACTTCCGACATCCGAGGCCAATGCGATTGCAGAAACCGCAGAGGGCTTTATCTGGATAGGCAGTTACTCGGGACTTATCAGATTTGACGGACACAATTTCGAAAGAATGGATTCAACCACAGGTGTTGCGAGTATTACCGCTCTTTATGTGGACAGTAAAAACCGTCTCTGGATAGGTACGAACGACAACGGTACCGCAATGCTTGAAAAGGGCGAGTACAAATATTTTAAAGATATTCATTCCTCACAGTCGCTTTCCATCAGAAGTATCGTGGAAGACAAGGCGGGCAATATTCTTATAGCCACCACGCATGGCATTGAAATCGTTGATGAATACCAGAACATGTACAGACTCGATTCTCACACCATTAACGACGCTTTTATTCATGAGCTTCGTATGGATGATAATACCGGCATCATTTACGGTATTACTCAGGAAGGCGATGTGTTTACAATTCAAAATCTTAAGGTGACCGGCTTTTACGATGAATCAAAGCTTGGCTTTAAGGATGCAAACTGCGTTTTGCCCGATCCGAATAACCCCGGATATCTTTTCATCGGAACCGATGACTCGAGTATCTTTTATGGTGAATTAAGCAATGAATGGAAAATCGTAAAAGAAATAAATGTCGATCCTCTTAAAAAAATCAATTCTCTTGAGTATCTGGACAACAAACTCTGGGTTTGCACTGATTACGGTATCGGAATTAATGACAATGCAGGATTCAGACAGATTTACAACCTTCCGATGAACAACTCGATCGATCAGATGATTACCGACTATGAAGGAAATCTTTGGTTTGCATCATCGAGACAGGGTGTCTTAAAGGTCGTACGTAACCGTTTTACGGATATTTTTGCCAAGTACGGGCTTGAAGAGGCGGTAGTTAATACAACGGCGCGTTATAATTCATTTCTTTTAATGGGAACCGATGACGGACTTATTGCTGTTGAAGGCGGCGCAAAAGCCCAATACATGCTCATCAGGAAAAAATATAATATTCCCAAAGACATGGATCCCGACAACACCAACAATCTCATAAAACTGCTGGATGGTGTCAGAATCAGGTCCATTATCAGAGACAGTGAAAACATACTCTGGATTTCGACATACAGCAATCTGGGTCTTTTAAAGTATGAGGACGGAAACGTTACATCTTTTAACAAAGATTCGGGACTTCCTTCAAACAAGGTCAGAGCAATTTATGAATGCGAAGATAAAACCATTTATGTAGCGTGTTCCGATGGCCTGGCTGTACTTGACAGTAAAGCGGGCGTAAAAGAAGTAATCGACACCGATTCGGGACTCGGAAACCCCGAAGTGCTTACAGTTACCGAAGGCTTTAACGGTGAAATTGTAATGGGTACCGACGGCGGCGGTATTTATGTAAAAAAAGGCAACAACGTTGAAGGAATAGGCTTAAAAGAAGGCCTTTCCTCAATGGTTGTTTTAAGAATAAAAAGAGACGCCAAAAGACATCTCTACTGGATTATAACCAGTAACTCGATTGCGTATATGACCGAGGACTTCGAGGTCGTGACCATCAAGAATTTCCCTTACTCAAACAACTTCGATATGGTCGAAAACAGCAAGGGCGAGATGTGGGTAATCGCCAGCAACGGTATTTATGTAACCAAAGTTGACGATCTTATTGCAAACGAAGATATCCATCCCACATATTTCAGTATATTTAACGGACTTACCAGTGTTGCGACAGCAAACTCATACAGCGAACTGACCGAAGACGGAGATTTGTATGTTGCAGGTTCCACAGGCGTTTCAAAAGTAAATATCGAAAAAGAATTTGCGGATGTCGTTGATATAAAAATGGCGGTTCCGTATGTGGATGCAGACGGCGTGGATATCTATCCCGACGAAACCGGTGTGATCACAATTCCGCCTCATACAAAGAGAGTTACGATTTTCGGATATGTATATACATATTCACTGATGAATCCCCAGGTAACCTATTATCTCGAAGGATTTGATAAGGACGAAAGAACCGTGGCAAGTTCGGAATTCGAGCCGGTTACATATACCAACCTTCGCGGCAAGACATATCATTTCATCATGAAGCTTGATGATGCCTTAAATCCGGGCGAAAACGAACTTTCCGTTACAATCGTAAAACAGAAGGCGTTCCACGAGACGCTTTTGTTCTATGTGCTTATCGCGATATTCTTAGCATTTGTGCTCTATGAACTGATTGTATTCGTAGTACACAGAAAGACAAAGAATTACTTAAAGAAACAGGAAGAAAACCGACTGTTCATCAAAGAGATGACAGAAGCGATAGCGCGAACCATCGATATGAAAGACCGTTATACCAAAGGTCACTCCACAAGAGTTGCGGAGTACACGGCAATGCTTGCGAAGGAACTCGGATATGATGAGGATACCGTTGAGAAGTACTACAATATCGCACTTTTGCACGATATCGGAAAGATTGGTATCAAGCCCGAAGTACTTAACAAAAACGGAAAACTCACCGACGAGGAATTCACACTTATTAAGTCCCATTCGATTCAGGGCTTCAACGTTCTTAAAGACATCAGCATTATGCCCGAGCTTGCAACCGGTGCAAAATCGCATCATGAAAGACCTGACGGAAGAGGTTATCCCGATGGATTAAAGGGCGATGAAATTCCCAGAGCAGCGCAGATTATTGCTGTTGCCGATACTTTTGATGCGATGTATTCAAACAGACCTTACAGAAACCGTATGAATTTCGAAAAGGTTGTATCAATCATAAAAGAAGTGTCAGGCACCCAGCTTACCGAAGATGTTGTTGATGCTTTCTTAAGACTGGTTGAGCAGGGTAAGTTCAGAGATCCCGACGACAATGGCGGCGGAACGATGGATGATATCAACAATATCCATAAAAAGCAGGACGAAGAGTCCGAAAAGGCTGATGCAAAAGAAGAAAAATAAATTTAGAATGGTCGGGAATTATGAGAAAACCATACGTTGATGAAAATGCAGAAAACAAAAAGAGCATAAAGGAATTTTTACTGATAGGCATTCCTGTCGGCGCAATTGTTATTTTAGCCGTACTTGCTCTTATTGCAGGAATTATTGTCACAGAAAAGATTAAGAATAAAAAAGCTGAAGCGCCCGAAGTAGCGACAGTTGAGACGAGCGTTAACGATACAGAAAACAATACTGTAAGCGATGTGACTGATGTGTCCGATAAACCGGACACATCAGTTTCTGTTGATTCCAAGGAAGAAAAGGAAGAAACAAAAGAAGAAAAGGAGGAAACAAAACCCGAAAAGAAAACTAACGAAGAAACCGAGACAGTTTCAAAACCGGTTAATTCTATTCTTGATACCGGAAACCTTTCCCAGAAGGGAAGCGGATATGAAGGTACTAAAGGAACAGGCAAGTACAATTACGGCGAAGCTCTTCAGAAATCCCTTCTTTTTTATGAGCTTCAGCGTTCGGGCGATCTTCCCGACAAAGTAAGATGTAACTGGAGAGGTGATTCCTGCTTAAAGGACGGCTCCGATGCCGGAGTTGATTTATCCGGCGGCTGGTATGATGCGGGCGATAATGTAAAGTTCAATCTTCCGATGTCCTATACCGCAACAATGCTTGCATGGTCAGTATATGAAGACAAGGATGCGTATGTTGAGTCCGGACAGCTTGAATATGCGCTTTCAAATATCAAATGGGCTAACGATTATTTTATCAAGTGCCATCCTTCGGACGAGGTTTATTACTATCAGGTCGGAGACGGTAATCAGGACCATTCATGGTGGGGACCGGCTGAAGTCGTAGATACAAGAATGAGCAGACCTGCATACAAGGTTACAAAGCAGAACCCCGGCTCTGCGGTATGTGCAGAGACCGCAGCCTCACTTGCAGCATGTTCAATCGTTTACAAAGATACGGATAAAGCTTACAGTGACCTTTGCCTTAAGCACGCAAAGAGCCTTTATAAATTTGCTCGTGATACAAAGTCCGATGCGGGCTATACCGCAGCAAACGGTTTTTACAATTCATGGAGCGGATATAACGACGAGCTCGCGTGGGCAGGAACATGGCTTTATATGGCTACCGGAGATGATTCATATTTAAACAACGCCAAGAGCGATTATTCAAACGCAGACCAGAATCATAAATGGGCTATGTGCTGGGACGATGTGCATATCGGAGCGGCGGTTTTACTTGCGAGAAATACCGGAGATAAAAAGTATTCGGACGCAGTAGAAAAGCACCTTGACTGGTGGACCACAGGCGTTAACGGAGAAAGAATTACATACACACCCAAAGGCCTTGCATGGCTTGATTCGTGGGGATCTTTAAGATATGCAACTACAACTGCTTATATTGCTTCCATTTATGCCGAAAGCGATACATGCAGTGCATCAAAAAAGAAAACATATGAGGATTTTGCACTTTCGCAGGCGGGATATGCTCTCGGCGATACAGGCAGATCTTTTGAAATAGGATTCGGAAACAATTATCCGAAGAACCCTCATCACAGAACGGCACAGGGCTCTTACTGTGACAATATGAACGAGCCTAATCCCGCAAGACACATTTTATACGGTGCGCTTGTAGGCGGTCCCGATGCTTCGGACGGATACAACGATACGGTTTCGGACTACACTGTAAACGAAGTAGCATGTGACTATAATGCAGGTTTCACAGGCCTTTTGGCACATCTTTATTCCAAATACAAAGGACAAACCATAAAAGATTTCGGCGCAGTTGAAACTCCGGGTCTTGAACTTTATGCAGACGGCGGAATAAATGTTTCTGGCAGCGATTTCGTGGAAATAAAAGCTTTTGTATATAACATTACAGGCTGGCCCGCAAGAGTTCCCAAGAAGATTGAATTAAGATACTTTATAGATTTAACGGAAGTTTACGAAGCGGGCGGAAGCGCTTCGGATATCGAAGTAACTACCAACTACATGCAGTTCGGCAAATGCGACGGACTTAAGGTCTGGGATGAAGCCAACCATATTTACTATCTCTCTGTAGTATTTGACGATGGAAAGCTTTACCCCGGCGGACAGTCCAATTACAAGCAGGAAATTCAGGTCCGCATGAAGAGTAAGAACGGAGTATGGGACGATTCCAACGACCCTTCTTTTACGGGCTTAACAAGCGGAAGCGTAAGCCTTGCCAAGAATATGGCCGTTTACGAAAACGACAATCTTGTATTCGGTACCACTCCTAAAAGCGGCGACAAAGCAGGCGAGTCCGTAATTCCTTCGGGCGGTGCGGCTAACAACAATGCAGCCAACAACTCAAACAACGGCGGCAATTCAAATAACAATACAAACAACAATAATGTAACCGTTACTCCTTCAAATGTAACAGCAGATACCGGCGACCTTGCGGTTAAGATTGAATACACCGGCGACGGCAAGAGCAGTGTTTCGGGAACTATTGAATTTACGAACAATTCTTCCGATGCCGTTGATTTGTCGAAGACAACCATTACTTATTACTACACTGCAGACAATAAGAATGCGTTTGTATTTGACAATTATCACAGTGCCGTTAATGCAAAGGACGGTACATATACAGCCTTGAGCAATGTTACAGGCAGCATTTCCGATGCGTCGGGTACCGACTGTGACAAGAAGTGTGTAATCTCAATCGGAGATTCGATGTCACTTAAGAAGGGTGATAAATTTACGGTTAGTTTTGCAATCCATCCCTCGGACTGGAGCAATATTAACATTACCAACGACTATTCATATAAAAACAATGAAGGCGTAGTTATCAAAACAGGCGGAAATATCGTGTTTGGCAAAGAGCCGTAAAAAAAATAAAAAATTACCATAAAAAGATAAAACTGATTCGTATCTTTAGTGGAGTTAGGAGGAAACTTGACTCAGGAAAAGTTTTCGGAGTGCATCAACAGAATAAAGAATAAAGACAAGTCCGGCCTGAAAGATATTTATGATGAATACCTCGGATATATTTATTCTATTATCTACGGTGTAGTCGGTCAGAGAGAAAATGCCGAAGACGTGACACAGGATTTTTTCGTGAAGCTTTATAACATGGCTGAAACCATGGAATTAAAGGATTCACATAAAACCTTCCTTGCTACGATTGCCAGAAACATGGCGATTGATTTCGTAAGGAAAAATTCACGTCAGGTAGCAGTAGACGATTTTATCGAAGAGGGTATTGAACCCGTGGCAGACGATAAGGTCGAAGAGACAGTAATAGGAGATATGACGGTAACCGAAGCACTCGCCACTCTTTCGGAAAAAGAAAGGCAGGTCGTCAGCATGAAGATACTATCCGATATGACATTTGCAGAAATATCGGAAGCGCTGGGAGTGCCTATGGGTACCATAACCTGGCGCTATCAGGAAGCAATCAAAAAATTAAGGAGGTTGGGCTATGAATAAAGATCTTTCAAAAGAATATAAAGAAGCCGTTATGAACGATTTGCCCGATCTCTGGGGCAGAATCGAAGCGGCAATTGACGCAGAAGAAAATGCAAAAACAGACGGTAACGAAACACCGGCTTCAAATGTTATAAATTTTAGCAAGCCGGAAAACAATACAGTAAATACAGCAAACAAGTATGCCGTAAACGCATATGATAATGAACCTGTTAAAGGTCAGACACAGAAGAAGAAAAAGTTCAGAATTCCAGCATGGGTATTTGTAGCAGTGCCTTCGGCAGCAATTCTTCTTTTGGTAATTATTCCCGTTGGTTTTATGATGATGCTTGGCGGAATGGGAAGCAAAATGGCTGCTCCGACCACTACGGCAAATTATGCTTTTGATGCATCACCGGCTGCCACGACCACTACGGCGGAGGCTGCAACGGAATATTACGATGCTGCTGCAACCTGGGATGAACCGGCTGTATCTGCAGAAACTGAATACTGGGATGACGATTATTCAGAAAATACAAAACAAAACGCAAGTGCAACCTACGATTATACGACCGGAGACGGTAAACTTGAAGGTTTGGATGGTATTATTCAGAACCTCGACGGTATAAACAACTTCGACGGAACAAAGTCGGATTCAGCTACATCCCTTGCTCCTACAGAACGTGAAGCTGACAGCAGAGTAATTAACGACGGCGTAAAAATTAAATTCCTTTCAGTATATGAAAATGACGAAGGAAAGAAACTGGCTGAAGTTGAAATAGTCGGTGTTTACGGAGGTTACTTTGAAGCACCTGAAGGTTTTGACGGATTTGAAAAAGGTGAAACAATCACAGCATATCTTAAGCCTGATTTTAAGGATGTTGATTTTTCTGAAGACAGCGAGTACGACTGTATCATTAATTACGTTCCCGATGATGAAATCGGTTATGAAATTGAACTTAAAACGCCGTCTAGAACAGAGGACAATTAAACCCCTCGGTTTGTAATTAAACCGATATTATTATATAATAAGTTTCGTGTGTCATAAAAACGGGACTTTCGGAGGTCATAATGAAAAAGAATATCATAACAAGGATTTTATGCATTCTGATGCTTGGAGTGCTGATTGCATTTATTCCTTTGCGTTATGTAGAGGCCAAAACAACCTATGATTTTGAGGTTTCTTTAAATGCAGGTTACGGACAAAAGGTTCTGGTAGGATACGGAGCTCCTTTTGAGATTACCGTAACCAACAAAAATACAAGCAATTTTGAAGGCTGTCTTCAGCTTATTATTCCCGGATTTGAAAACAATAATATTCTTTATGAAGAAGAAATTGCACTCGGAGCCGGAGAAACAAAGACAGTTGAAATAGTGGCAGCAGTTCCGGTTCCTGCGGAATTTGTAAATGTCAGAATGACCAATAAAAGAGGCAAAGTACTCTGGTCTGAACTTCAGAAAATAAATGTTTCAAAGAATAAAAACGATATCAGAGTCGGTGTTTTATCCGATGATTTTTCTGCGCTCGGATATATGGACAGAGTTCATCTCCTTTCCGACAATACCAAATATACTTCACTGGTAGAACTTTCCGCAGCGGATTTTCCCGTTAATTATGCAGCACTCGATATGCTGGATATTATTCTTATTTCCGATTTTTCCACAGATTTACTTACAAAAGAACAGATGAACGCGCTTAACCTCTGGGTGAAAAAGGGCGGTATATTAATCATTGGTACAGGTTCGACAGCCAATAAAACATTATCTGGATTGTACGGAAATATAATTAACGAAAAAGTTACTTCAACCACTTCGAAAAACACCACACTCGGTCTTGCAACAGAAACTTATTCATACCTTACCAAGATAACAACTACCACTAACAGCTACAGTTCTTACGACGGTTTTTACGACGGATATTATTACTACGGTTTTTATGATTATTCAGATCCCTCATTATATTATGATTTTGACAAAGACGGAATGAATGATTTGATATTCGGTTACGGCGGAAAATATAACGATAAAGGTGAATACTTTGATGCTTATCTTAATCCTGTAGACCCTTCAAATGTTTATCTTTTTGAAAACAGTGCATTTTATACCGATGCAAATGGTGCATACCATTACAAATACTTTGATGAAAGATATGGTTATGTTAGTGAGACCCTGGATGAACTGTTGGACAGTTACGGATATTATTATGAAGAAGAATTAAGACAACACGGATATGTTGAGTATTGTAATCTGCTTGGATTTGATCCCAAATGGTTTCTTTTCGACCAGCTTTCACCTGCTGATGAAGATGAACTGGATGCTTATTTTGAACAGTATTTCGGAGATGACTACGAAGAATTTTTAAGACATTATGGATTTCTGTTTCTTAATTATGTGAATTACAGCATAGATTTAAGACCGGATTTAACTGTGGATCCCAATGCAGTATTTGTAGTTGATTACAAATATATGGATGTTGACTGCGCAGGAATAGATGAGACATTATACAGAAGCCGTGATGAAATTATCGAAGGAGATTTGTCTGACGGCAAAACATATCCTCTTGCAAAAGTAATGGTAAGCGGTGACGGCAAAGTGATTCTCTGTGCGGTTGACTTTACCAAGAACCCTATCCCCAAGTATGCTGCATCAGGTGAGTTTTTCAGAAACCTCATCGAAAAAGTTGCCGGAACAGAGTTAATTGCCGAAGCAAGCGATTATGAAAGCAATGTAAGTAATTCATATTTTTATTCATACGGAACAAATTTTTCAGAAAAGGAACTCTTAAAATCATCAGCCAGCGCGCCTGTGCCTCCTTTGATTTTTTATGTTGTTGTTCTTCTTTTATATTTTGTTGCAATTCTTGTAGCATATCTGGTTTGTTTAAAGAAGAAAAAAACATGGAATCTCTGGATTATTTATCCTGTATCGGCATTAGCTGTGGCAGTACTTATTTTCTGCCTCGGATTTTCTACCAGAGTTTTAAGATTAAACACAAATATAATTACACTTCTTTTCCCTGATTCCGTATCAACGCAGGAAACTGATTTAATTAATGTTACGGTTCCGAAGGCAAAAGAATATATAGTGGACTTTTCAAATGAAATAGAAATTGACAGAGGTTACAGTCCCGACGGTTCATATTTTTATTCTACGTCGACAATTGATTATGATACCTATTCCGTCAGATACAAATCTGATTACGATCATATTCAGAGTGTTATTTCCAATAAGGTTGCACTTGAGAGTCAGGCATTTAAGGGTGAAGCCGCATATCCTACTCAGGGCGGAATAGAAGTATCTCTTAAGTCTGATGTCCAAATCGCCGGAAAAACTCCTCAGAATATAAGAGTAACTAACAATTATTCTACAGTTCTTGAGGATGTTATGGTTCAGATTTATACGTCCAAAGGCTACGAGGATTATTATATTAAGAAACTTAAACCCGGCGAAAGCGTGATGGCAAGTGACGGCAAATATATAGATGATAAGAACAGCACTTATGCTTACCTTTACAGTTCTTATCCAAACAATCTTGCCAATCATTATTCAAAAAACAAATCCGGAGATATTGCCGTAGGTCTTTTACTCGGAAATCTTTACAGAGGATTTAATGAGACTGTAAAACGTAAAGCAGTAATGGAGTATATTGAGGATGAATATTATCCGTCTGCTAACAACGTGCTGGTAGTAGCATTCCCCAAGTCTGATATCGGAGCAAAAGTACTGGAAGGCAAAAAGAGTAAGACATCACGTACGGAAGTCATAATTATTAATGCTGATTACAATGATCTTCAGATAAAGCCATAAAAAATCCTTTTTCAGGAGTTAAAAATGATAGAGATTAAACATTTGTATAAAAGATACGGTAGATTCTTAGCGTTAAACGATTTTTCGCTTAACGTGGCACAGGGCGAACTTTTCGGTTTCGTCGGTTCGAATGGCGCGGGCAAAACTACAACCATGAGAATCTGTGTCGGACTTTTAAAGGCTGACGGCGGAGAAGTCTTAATTGACGGAAAAAATATGCTTAGGAATCACAGGGAACTGGCTGAAAAAGTAGGATATGTTCCCGATTATTTCGGTGTATACAAGAGTCTTTCAGCTTCGGAATATCTTCACTTTTTTGCTAACGCATACGGTATTTACGGAAAAGATGCCGATAAGTTAAGCGCCGAGCTTTTAGACCTTGTAAATCTTACACACAAAAAAGATGTCGATGTAAACGGACTCTCACGTGGTATGAAACAGAGACTCTGCCTTGCAAGAGGTCTTGTACACAATCCCGACATTCTTTTCCTCGACGAGCCTGCGAGCGGTCTTGATCCCAAGGCAAGATATGAGTTAAAAGAGATTCTCAAAAACTTATCGTCAATGGGTAAAACAATTATTATTTCGTCCCATATCTTACCTGAACTTGCAGAGATGTGTACATCTGTCGGAATCATCGACAAAGGCCATCTGGTATTGCAGGGAAGTATAGAAGAGATACATCGTGCGGCAGCAATGTCGTCACCTCTTAACTTAACTGTTAATGAAAATCAGATTGACGATGTATTTGCAATCCTTCAGAGCAATCCTTTTGTACAGAAGGTTACCGCTCAGGGAAGTATCTTAAAAATCGTATTTACCGGAACAAAAGAAGATGAAGGCAAAATGCTTGCCTCTCTTGTTTCTTCCAATATTGCCGTTAACAGCTTTTACCGTGAGGAAGGCTCACTTGAAAGCCTCTTTATGCAGATAGTATCGGGACAGGCAGCTGCACCGAAAAGGAGTTAATAATGAGTAAACCTAAAAAGAACAAAACCAATGCCGTTTTATACAAAGAAATGACCATTGATATGAAACGTCCGAAAATAATGATTATCATGCTTTTAATCAATATGTTTCTGGTACCGATTTCATTTTGCTTTTTCATGGGAATAATGATTTCATCGGTTGCTGCAAGCTGCTCTTACCGTGTGCTGGCCTGGTATCTGATTGCAATGGTATTTGTTGAAGCAACTCTTTTGTTATTCCTTACACCGGCTATTACGGCGGGCAGTATATCGCTTGAAAAAGAAAGACAGACTCTTGATGTACTTCTCACAACCAGAATGACTCCGTGGGAGATTATCAAAGGCAAATACGGTTCGGACTTTATATTCCTTGCACTTATGGTAATATCGACATTCCCGCTTCTCGCATTAGTGTTTATTTACGGTGGTATATCATTCTTCCAGTTACTTTATATAGGACTTGTACTGCTTGTGTTCATCGGATTTATTTCTTGTTTCGGAATATTCTTTTCGGCACTGACGAAAAACACAATAGTATCCGTTATCCTTACATATCTTTTTGTAATGATTTATATTTCAATTACTCTTTCGTTTCCGTTTATTGTTCAGGCAATCATAGCGACGATAAACGAAATGCTTTATGAGGACAAAAATTTATTTGCATGGATAACCAATCCGCATTTCATTAACGGTGATATCTTTATAATGCTGGGAACATTCAATCCCTTACTTATGATTTTTGATGTTTTAGGCAATACAATCGGATATGATTTCGGTGATATGTATTCGGTAAAAGGAATGATTTCACTTTGCGGAACCGATGTTCTTCCACACTTTACGCAGAGCAACATTCTTGTGAAGTTATGGACTCCGATCAGCATGATCGAAATGATACTTATTTCATTGGGAGTATTAAAACTTTCCGCAGTTATTTTAAATCCCGTAAAAGGAAAAGTTAAAGAGAAAAAGAGAAACGTGAGTATAGCTAATCAGCAGCAGTAGTTTTTTCGAAAAGAGGTGAATTTCATGGAAATAGATAAAAAGATTGAAAACCTCATTAAAAGAGCAAGAAAAAGACTTTGTTTTATAAAATTCATCAAAGGAATGCTTCTTTTCATAATAATCGGTCTCGCACTTTGGGGACTGATGCAGCTTATTTCCCTTTTTGTGCCTTTTTACAGCGCAACTATCGTGGGAATAGCGCTTTGCATGGTTACGATTCTTATCGGTGTGATTATCACCGTTATACGTTATCCGTCAAAAAGAGAAGCAGCTTTAAGACTTGATTCCAGAGGATATAACGAGAGAGTTATCACCTCCATGGAATTAAAGGGCAAGCATGATGTTTTTTCAAATATGCAAAAGACAGATACGCTCGTAAAAACTTCCGGAATATCGATGAGAAAAGTATTCCCGATGAAATTTACGGCACTTCCCTTTATTCTTTTCTTCTTAAGTGTGATGTTTGTATTAACAACCGGATTAATACCGGCCAAGACAAAGGATATCGCATTAGAGAATCATATTCTCCAGGAAGAGAAAAAAGAAGCGGAGGAAGATCTTGAAAACCTCGTTGCAGAGATAAAAGAAACGCATCCTTTAAGCGTCGAGGATATCGAAAAGCTTGACGAAATGCTTAAGGAAGCCAAAGAAGAACTCGAAGAGAGTGAAAACTCCACCGAAGTAGATAAGGTAAAAGAGCGTTTCGAAAACAAAATTTATGATTATATCGGTGAAGAAAAACCTGATGAGGACAAGAGAGAAGCCGAGGCGATTCAGAATGCTCTCGACTCTGTCATGAAAGATGAAATAAAACCGAAGGATCAGGCTGAAATAGCCAAGGACCTTGAGGAACTTGCCAAGAAGAATCAGGACGAGGAACTTCAAAAAATTGCTGAGCAGATGCAGAAAGAACTTGAGGAGAACGGTGAGATTTCCGATTCGACCGCATCTCAGGCACAGCAGCAGCTCGAACCGTATGTAAACGGTGAACAGGGTGGCCAGCAGGGCGGTCAGCAAGGCGGACAGCAGGGTGGCCAGGACCAGCAGGGCGGTCAGAATCAGCAGGGAGGCCAGGGTGGAACACCCGATCCCACGAATCCCTATCAGGATCCTAACGGACAGAACGGCGGTAATCAGAATCAAAACGGCGGTAATCAAAACCCCGGAAATAATAACGGTAATCAAAACCCCGGCGGTAATAACGGAAACCAGAACCCCGGAGCAATTAACCCCGGACAGAATCCTAACGGAGTTAACCCCGGACAGAATCCCGGTGGTCAGCAAGGCGGACAGCAGAATCCAAACGGCGGTAATCAGAACCCTAACGGACAGGGACAGCAGCCCGGCCAGCAGGGCGGCCAGGACGGACAGCAGGGTGGCCAGGACGGCCAGGGCCAGGGAGGCCAGCAGGGCGGACAGGATGGTCAGCAGGGTGGCCAGGACGGACAAGGCGGTCAGGATGGTCAGGGCCAGCAGGGCGGACAGCAGGGCGGCCAGGGCCAGGGAGGCCAGGACGGTCAGGGCCAGCAGCCCGGTGAAGGCGGTCAGCAAGGCGGTCAGCAAGGTGGTCAGCAGGGAGGCCAGCAAGGAGGTCAGGGAGGCCAGGACGGCCAGGGTGGTCAGCAAGGAGGCCAGCAAGACGGCCAGCAAGGCGGCCAGCAGGGCGGCAGCGGCTGGGATACCGGCTCAAAAGTCGGTAACGAAAAAGATTTAACTCTTGATCCGAATGAATCTCTTATGATTCCCGACAACTGGGATCCCAACGAAAAGCTTACCGGATTTGCAAATCAGGACGGACAGTCCAATATGACACCGTCCGATTACTCATATGTATGGTCGGGAAATAAGCTGACTCATGGCGAAGTAATCGGTAACTATACCAAGGATGCTTATCAGAACATGGAACACAGTAAGATCCCCGACAGTATGAAAGATGTTGTAAAAAATTATTTTGACAGTATGAACTAATAAATCATTTTTGAAAGGAAAACAAAATGAACGCAAGCGAACAGGAATTAAAGGAAATGATTGCCAAAATGAATGCTGCCGAAGCTGAGATTGGCAAGGCAATCATAGGTCAGAAAGATGTTGTAAGACAGGTTTTACTGTCTTTGATAGCAGGCGGTAACGTACTTCTCGAAGGTGTTCCGGGCTTAGGAAAAACACAGCTCGTAAAAGCACTTGCACAGGTGTGTGACTTAGAGTTCTCACGTATTCAGTTTACTCCCGACCTTATGCCTGCCGACGTTACAGGTACGGATATTATTGTAAAGAAAGAGGGCAGAAACGAATTTGAATTCCAGCCCGGTCCCGTATTTGCAAACCTTTTGCTTGCGGACGAAATTAACCGTGCTACACCTAAGACTCAGTCGGCTTTACTTGAAGCCATGCAGGAGCATACGGTTACCGTCGGTAACAATACATATCCTCTTGCTGAGCCTTTTATGGTATTAGCTACACAGAACCCTATCGAGAACGAAGGTACATATCCTCTTCCCGAAGCACAGCTCGACCGTTTCTTATTCAAGATTCAGGTTGATTTTCCTACGTTTGCGGAACTTAAAAAGATTATGGACATCACCGTTACCAACAAAGAAACAGTTCTTAATCCTGTTCTTTCAGGTGATGACATTATGAATATAAGACAGTATGTTAACGAAATTCCTATGGCTGAAGAAGTTGAAGCATTTGCACTTCGTCTGGTAATCGGTACACATCCCGAAGTTCCCGGCGCAAACGAGCTTGCAAAGAAATATATTTCATGCGGTGCTTCACCCAGAGCGGCACAGGCAATCTTTAAAACAGCCAGAGCAAAAGCAATGCTTGAAGGCAGATACAATGTTTCATTTGCGGATGTTGAGGCAGTTGCACTTCCCGCACTTCGTCACAGAGTAACTCTTTCCTTCGAAGCACTTGCCGAAGGCATTACCACAGACCAGATTGTAAAGAAGATAATATCAAGTATTCCCAAGGAATGATAAATGGAACAGATATTTAACAGCGAATTTTATGAAAAACTGCATACGCTTCGCATGAGTATCGCTCTTAATATCGCCAGCGGTCAGGCCGGCGGCAGAAAGAGTAATTCCAAGGGTAATTCCGTAGAGTTTTCCGATTTCAGGGAATACATGCTCGGAGACGATATAAGAAGAATCGACTGGAACGCCTATGCGCGTTTTGACAGACTCTTCGTAAAACTTTTCATGGAAGAAAAGGAAGGCGTATTCCAGGTATTTTTGGACTGCAGCGAGTCTATGAAATACGGCGAGCATTCAAAGGAAGTCTGCGCCAAAAGAATTGCAGGTGCGTTAAGTTATATCGTGCTTGAAAACGGTGACAGACTTTATATCAACACGCTCAAAGACAACCATGTCGTTACCGCGGGAAGTTATTCGGGAATGCAGGCATTTATAAGATGCATCAAATTTATCGAAGAAGCACCTATGGGCGGAGCAAACGATCTTTTTAAGAGCGTAAAAGAAAAGGAATTCAAAAACAGAGGTCTTTCTTTTCTGATTACGGACGGTTACACCGACGAACTCGATGAGACCATAAAATATTTAAAATACAAAAAACAGGACGTGGTTTTAATCCATGTTTTATCCGATGAGGAATTAGACCCTAGATACGAAGGAACCTTAAACCTTCTGGATTCGGAGTTTTTGGGAGAACTCAGAGTTTCTTTTAACGCATCGGCTATTAAAACTTATAAGGAATCGTTAATCGCGTTCTTAACAGAAACAGAAAATATGTGCAAGAAATACGGCGTAACTTACATACGTGTATGTTCGTCGGAAAGCTTTGACTCACTTTTCTTCTCATCGCTTGCAAAGCTCGCAAAGAAAGTATAAAAACCAGCCTTAGGACAGGTAAATATAAATGAAATTTACTCATTTATGGCCTATAGCGTTCATTATACTGGTTCCGGTCATTATCATCATGTACATGATGAAACAGAAGGCCAAGGAACAGAAAGTTGCCTCTCTCTATCTCTGGAGAGAAATGGTAAAGAACGACAGAGCCAATACACCATGGGAAAAACTTAAAAAGAACTGGCTTATGATCTTACAGATTATAACGCTCCTTGTGCTTATCGCAGCACTTACGAGCCCTTATTTTCTGTCAGGTCTTGTTTCTTCGGGAAAAGCCTGCATAGTAATCGATACTTCCGCAAGTATGGGCTTTATGTACGACGAAAACCAGACCAGATTTGACAAGGCGAAGGACGAAGCCGTTTCCTATGTTAAAAAATTAAGAAACGGTACAGAAATATCACTTATCACATCGGATCGAAACTCGATTCTTTTATCCAGCAAATCACAGAGCAAGAGTGATGTTGTGGAACAGATTAAGAATCTTGAGTTAAGCAATTATCCCGGTGATGCTTCCGAAGGCGTACAGATGGCCAAATCGCTTGCAATGGATTCAAAGGGCCTTCAGACACTTATTATCACCGACAGCACGGTCGATGTTGAAAACCTTGATGCAATAGTGGTGGATGTTTATTCGGAGATGGATAATGTATCCATTGATTACGTAAGCCACGGTTTTAAGGAAGACCAGCTCGATGTGCTCGTAAAAGTTACCAATTACTGCAAGGAACCCGTTAAAAGAGACGTATCGATTTATCAGGGCGAAGAGCTTGTTATGACCAAGGAAGTTGAAATCGAAGCCGAATCTTCGAGTGTTGTTTATTTTGAAGACATAAAGCTTGAAGACAATGTATTCTTTGCTCAGGTTTCAGGCAAGGATGCATGCGACCTCGATAATATCAGTTACGATGTTCTGACTGAGGAAAAGGAAAGCACAGTTCTTTTGATGACTCAGAGAAACATGTATCTTGAGAATGCATTAAAAATCATTCCCGGAATATCTGTTATAAAGTCTGAAGACATCAACAGCTTTGAAGATTTTGCCACTCAGAAATTTGATTTATATGTGTTTGACGGTATGGTTCCCGCCAAACTTCCGAGCCAGGGAAATATTATCGTTATAGGTGCCGAATGTGATGAAATTGCTCCTATAGATGATATTCTCGATGACGGCTGTATTGTAAACGGACTGGATTCAAAGGTAACCAAGTATTTGGATGGCCTTTCATTTGCTGTTTCCAGATCGTATACATATAATGTTCCGGATTACGCAACTCCGTTTTTGGAGGCTCAGGGAAATGAAAAAGAAAAATCACATGATATTGCATTCATCGGTGAAAACCAGGGCAGAACATATGCAATGTTGGGATTTGATATCCACAATTCCGATTTCCCTCTTTATATGGAATTCCCGCTTCTTATGTACAACCTCGTAAATGAATGTGTACAGGGCGGAATGGTTACAAATTATGTTTATAACTGCGGTGATGCGGTATCCGTAAACACCAACGTGGACGGTGAACTTCCGGTGGTTACAAAACCGAACGGCGAACAAGTGAGTCTTTCCGATTACCGCTTTAACTTTAACGATACAAAGGAAATGGGTATTTATTCGGTAGCCCAGACAATAAGAGAAGAAGAGCAAAGCGAGGTATTTGCGGTTAACTTCCCTGTCACAGAGAGCAAGATAGATACTCATCCCACAATGATTTCTTCGGACAAAGACAAAGTTGTTACCGAAGTAAAAGGTATTTTTAACTTAAGAAACTTTATTATTTTACTTTCACTTATCCTTCTTGCACTTGAATGGATATTCAGCTTGAGGAAATAGTTTAGGGGAAAGATATGTCGATATCATTTGAAAACCCGTGGTATTTGCTTTTAATACCCGTGGTAGCGCTGTTTTTAGTTATAACACAGCGTTTCATGTTTACAAGAGAAAAAGGCAGTAAAATCGGACAGATTGTCATAAGAGCCATTCTGTTTCTTATTTTGATACTCGCGCTCTCGGGATTTTCACTTAAATTCACGGGAAAGAGCACGACTACAATTTACCTTCTTGACGTTTCGGATTCGGTCAGAGACAGCAGGCAGGATATTATTAATTTTGTAAATGAGTCCGTAAAAGATAAGAAAAAGAACGACAATGTCGGAGTTATAGCATTCGGCGAAGACACCAGGGTAGAGCAGTTCGTATCAGAAAATCTGGCATTCTCCAAATTCCAGACAGATGTAAATACAGGCGCCACAAACCTTGAGGATGCGGTAAAGATTGCCTTATCTCAGTTACCTGACGACTCTGCGGGAAGAATTGTGCTTATTACCGACGGTAATGAAAACGAAGGTTCTCTTAAGAGCGTTGCTCCCGATATTATTTCAAGCGGTTGCGCTTTTGAGATTAAAAAGATAGAAGAAAACATCTCCGACGAAGTTTATGTTTCGGATCTTTCAATCCCCACACAGGCAGGAATCGGTGAGAAATTCAATATCGAAGTAGAAGTTGAAAGTAATGTTGCATGTGATGCAAAGGTTAAACTTTATGCAGGACGTACCTTAAAGGGAGAGCAGGATGTGCATCTTCAGAAAGGTACCAACCAGCTTATCTTCTCCGATACCCAGTCAGACGAAGGTCTTAAAACTTACAAGGTCGTTGTAGAGTCCGAAAAAGATACAATTTCGGTTAACAACGAGTTTGCGGCATATACAAATATTGAAACCACGCTTCCTCTGCTCGTAGTGGAAGGCAGCGAGGGTAATGCTAAAAACTACAAGAAGATTCTTGAATCCATAGATGTCGGATACGATACTGTTTCTCCGGGAACGGTACCTGTAGACATGCCTTCACTCATGCAGTATTCGGCTGTAGTTTTAGTCGATGTTTACGAAGCTGATTTACGTGAGGGCTTCCTTGATATTTTAAATGAGTATGTTAAAAACAACGGCGGCGGTCTTATAATGACAGGCGGTTCGTCTTCATATGCTGTCGGCGGTTACAGAGATACACTTCTTGAAGAGATGGCTCCCGTATACATGGATATTAACGGTGAGAACGAAATTCCCACAATGGCTATGGCAATGGTTATTGACCATTCCGGTTCAATGGATTCATCAGACGGTATAGAATCCTATCTTGATCTTGCAAAGAAATCTGCGGCAGCAGCCATTGATTATATGAGACCTGAAGATTATGTTGAAGTAATCGCTTTTGATGATGCTTATTCAAGAGTTGTTCCTCTTCAGAATGTAGAAGATCCTGAGGAGATTCAGAAGATGATATTCTCAATCCCTTCAGGCGGCGGTACAAGTATTTATCCTGCACTTGAGGCAGCTGTAAAGGATATTAACAACTGCGATGCAATGATTAAGCATATTATCCTTCTTACCGACGGACAGGATTACAATACCGGCTATGACGGACTCCTTCGAATCATCAACAATGCAGGTATCACACTTTCGTGCGTGGCAGTCGGAAGCGGATGCAACGAACAGCTTTTACGAGATCTGGCTTCGCAGGGTAACGGACGTATTTTCTTCTCGGACGATACGACCGACCTTCCGAGAATCTTCGCGCAGGAAGTGTTTTTAGCATCCAACACATACATTGTAGAAGAGGTATTTACACCCGAAGTTACAAGTAACGACAAGATTATAAGAGATGTCGTAAAAGACGGTATGCCACAGCTTTACGGTTATGTGGCTACAATGAAAAAGGAGAGGTCGATTGACTTACTGGAATCTTTCCAGCACGATCCGATTCTTTCGTACTGGCAGTATGGACTCGGCAAAACAGTGGCCTGGACTTCCGATGTTAACGGCGAATGGACCGCGGAATATTCGGGCTGGGACAATACGCCTCTTTTATGGCATAACATCATAAAACTTGTATCCGAAGACAACGGTATGGAGGGTACCTATGCCAATGTTGAGCAGAACGGCAACAAGGCAACCATCACATATACCACGGAAGAATACTCTGCGGATACGAAGGTTATTGCAATAGTATATGACGAGGAAGGCAACCCCAAGGAAGTTGAACTCGATCCTAAAAAGCCCGGCGTATATGAGGCTCAGGTAGATACAAAGGATACAGGTATTTATACCATCAATGTTCAGCAGAAAGACAAGGGTGAGATTGTAAGCTCTATCAATACGGCTGCAATTATGCAGTATTCACTTGAGTACAGATTTTATCCCGAAAATACGCTGCTTGACGAATTTGCTGCAAGCACGGGCGGAATATTTATCGAAAATCCGGACGAAGTATTTAAATACAGTCCCGAATTTGTAAAAGCAAGATTCAATCTCTGGATACCTCTTCTTATTATTGCAGCACTTTTATTCCTTTATGATATCGCTGTAAGAAGATTCCATCTTTCATTTGCATTCGTCGACAAGATGGCTGCAAACAGAGCTAAGAACAAGCTTAAAAAAGAAGAGAAGAAACGTAAGGAAGCAGCTGAAGTTATTAAGGCTGATACCATAAAAGAAAAAGAAGAAGAAAAATCGGGTATAGTTGCGGCTGCAACCAAGAAGGCTCCTGACAAGGCTCAGAGCGCTCCTAAAGGAAAGATCAGACAATATGTCAATGAGAACCCTCAAAGCGCTTATACGGCCCGTGAGAC
>JAFYHV010000033.1 GCA_017538995.1 Lachnospiraceae bacterium
AAACATGCTTTGCCTTGGTCGTTGCGAAGTAAATATGCGCACCGGGGTTTTTTTCAAGAAAGTCGTTATAGTTAATGTATCTTTTTACATCCAGCTTATCCCAGTAATCCATACCGGCTCTTTTTACGCTTTTATCATTTAATATAAAACCGAACGGCTCAATCAGATGAAGCGTGGTTCCTGTTGCCACGCAGGTTCTTCCGATGGCTCCGGTGTTAAACGGTATTTCGGGTTCTAAAAGAACTATGTTCATGCTTTTCCTTTCAACAAAAAGCCTCCCGTCCGGAAGGCTTTTATTATTACTGATTTCTTAATTTTTCCACAAAATTCTTCAGTCTGCCGATGGCAACTTTCAAATCTTCAATCGAGTATGCGTAAGAGATTCTAAGGAAGCCTTCGCCGCAGTCTCCGAAAGCTGTTCCGGGAACTACCGCAACCTTCTCTTCCTCAAGGAATTTAAGTGCAAATTCTTCACTCGTCATACCGAATTCTTTTATGCAGGGGAATACGTAAAATGCGCCAAAGGGCTCAAAGCAGGGAAGGCCCATTTCCCTGAATTCGTTCATAAGGTAACGTCTTCTCTGGTTGTATGCCTCGGTCATTTCGATTACGTCTTCTTCGCCGTTTTTCAAAGCTTCGATAGCTGCATACTGGCTCGTTGTCGGGGCACACATGATTGCGAACTGGTGAAGCTTGATCATCTGTTTTATGATCACTTCGGGTCCGAGTGCGTAGCCAAGTCTCCAGCCTGTCATTGCGTATGCTTTTGAAAAACCGTTTATGATGATGGTTCTTTCTCTCATTCCGGGAATGGAGCAGATTGAAACATGCTTTGACTTGTATGAAAGTTCCGAATATATCTCATCGGAAATAACATAAAGGTCATGCTTCTCGATAATCGGAGCAATTGCCTCGAGATCTTCTTTTTCCATGATTGCCCCTGTGGGGTTGTTCGGGAATGCAAGGATTAAAACCTTGGTTTTTTCTGTGATTGCTCCCTCGAGTTCTTCGGCTGTGAGTCTGAACTGGTTTTCATTCTTAAGCGGAAGAATTACGGGAACGCCGTCTGCCATTACGGTGCAGGGTTCGTAGGAAACATAGCAGGGTGTGGGAATGATAACTTCATCGCCCGGATTGAGCATGCAGCGAAGTGCAAGATCGATGCCTTCGGAGCCGCCCACGGTAACAAGTGTTTCTGTTAAGGGATTGTAAACAACTCCCTGTTTTCTGCCGTAATAATTGCAGATTTCCTGTCTTAATTCTTTAAGTCCGGCGTTGGATGTGTAGAAAGTTTTGCCTTTTTCGAGCGAGTAGATACCCTCGTCTCTTATGTGCCAGGGCGTGTCAAAATCGGGCTCGCCCACACCGAGAGAAATGGTATCTTCCATCTCGCTGACTATATCAAAAAACTTTCTTATACCGGACGGTTTTATATTTGTTATTTTATCTGACAATGGATTTCTCATGGTGTCATTTTCAGCCTTTCGTCTACGTATTTTTTAGCAAGTATGGTACCGTGATCCTTATATTTTTTAAGGATAAAATGTGTAGCGGTACTGAGTACTGTATCAAGCGTCGATAATTTGTCGGAAACGAAATTGGAAACCTCTTTTAAGGACTTGCCTTCAAGAGAAACCAACAGGTCGTAACCGCCTGAAATAAGGTAAACGCTGTTAACTTCGGGATATTTGTAAATACGCTCTGCAATTGTATCAAAGCCCTGACCTCTCTGAGGAGTAACACGAACTTCGATAAGCGCACTAACCTTCTCGATGCTGGTCTTTTCCCAGTCGATAAGAGTGTGGTAACCACAGATAACGCCCTCCGCTTCCATCGCGGCTATCTCGTTAACTACATCAATCTCTTCTTCGCCGAGCATAATCGCCAGTTCCTTTAAATCGATTCTGCTGTTTTTTTCAATTGCTTTTAAAATTTGTTCGCGCATATCTTTCATCCTTTCAGATTATAATATTTTGTATATTGAATCCTGCTTTATTTTATCAAGATACCTTACGGCTTCTTTGTTAATAATAATTTTGTCGTTGTCGTCTCTGATTTTACCGATGACCGCGGCTTTAATTCCTTCGCTCATAAAAGAATCAACCAGCGCTTCGGGCTCGGTTAAAACCATCAGTACCATTCCCTTTGATTTTAATTCATAAGGGGAGATATCATAAAAGTTGCAAATCTCGATTACTTCCTGTCGGACCGGAATTTTATAAATATCTACTTCCAGTCCTCTGCCCGCGACAGCGGATAATTCTCCAAGTGCTTTGAATATTCCGCCTTCATTAGCGTACACTGTTTCTTTTACATCAAAGGCTTTGGCATATTCGCTCTCTTTTTCTGTAGAGAGAGCGGCTTCATAATCATTGAAATATTCTAAGAAATTCGCCGAGAAACGTTTTTTTAACTCTTCTCTTTTATGATTTATTATTTCAAGCGCCCCTTCGATTCCAATCCACTTCGTAGCAACAATATAGTCGCCCGGACGAATGCTTTTGTTACGGAGAGGCTTTTTGTTTTTTTCTTCCATGATATAAATAAAATGGCGCTGTCTTTAAAAGACGCGCCGGATTATTTCTGTTTTTATCTGTAATTTTTCATCATTGTTACCGGTTCGTCATTTTCTATTCAAACGCATACTAAAAAACCTCGCATGCGAACCATCCAACCGGTACAAATTTTAAAACATCGTTACCAGAAAAGGAATGATCATCGCAAGGCAAAGTACAATGGCGACCGCCGCGATAATGACTTTAGCTTTTTTTGTATGTAAATTCATCATAATTTAATACCTCAAAAACATTACTTAGGAATTATATATGAATTTCTCCGATTTTGCAAGCATTCACGCCTTTGCCTTCTGTCCCGTCGGGCAAAAATCCCGTAAAAAACACTCGGAGCACTTAGGATTCGGCGCTTTGCAGATGCTTCGACCGAGCGTAATAAGATGTATATTCCAGAGAATCCAGTGGTCCTTCGGGATTTTCTTCATCAGGTCAAATTCAACGTCTTTCGGGTCTTCTTTTTTGGTAATTCCAAGCTTTCTGCTGATTCGGCCAACATGCGTATCCACCACAATGCTGGGCTCGTGGTATATATTTCCGCGGATAACGTTGGCGGTTTTTCTGCCGACTCCGGGAAGGGATGTCAGATCTTCCAGCGATGAAGGAACTTCTCCGCCAAACTCTTCATCCAGTTTTTTACAGCAGCCGATGATATTAACGGCCTTTGCGTGATAAAACCCAAGCGGATGAATAATGTCTTCAAGTTCATTTAAATCCGCCTCAGCATAATCTTTTGCAGTTTTATATTTCTTAAAAAGAATCGGAGTAACCGTATTGACCCTGGCATCGGTACACTGCGCCGAAAGGATTGTTGCTATAAGAAGCTCAAGAGCATTCTTGTGTTCAAGATAGCAAACGTATTCCGTTCCATATTCTTTGTCCAAAGCTTCTATTATTTTTTCTACTCGTTCATTCTGCTTCATTTAATTTTCCGCTCTTTTTATTATTTACCTTGTTGAAATTATACCATAAACCCAAATTAAAACGTGAATTCGAAGCGTAATAGTTTTGTAAAATTATCGGGTTTTTAATATTGACTTTTATCAGGCCTTGCGTTAGTATATATCAAAACGATATATCAAATTGATATAAGGAGGCTTCATGAAAAGACAAAAAGTTAGAAAGACCCTGATTTTCTTCTCGTTCCTTTTGTTTCCGATAACAATATGGTATTTCTCGCCTTATCTTATTATTCAGGCTGCATCGGAACATATCATGAACGGAAGTTTTTTCGTATTTGTCTCGATGTTTGTTCTCTCGATGTTTTTCGGACGAGCATGGTGTGGGTATCTCTGCCCTGCCGGCGGCCTGCAGGAATGTGTCTCAAGATGTAATGACAAAAACGCAAAACAGGGTTGGCGAAATTATATAAAATATGTAATATGGATTATATGGATGTCTGCCGTAATCGTGACTTTTATCCTCGGTAAAAATCATGTTACCATAGACTTTTTCTATATGACCAACCACGGAATATCCGTTACTGAAATCCACAATTACATAATCTATTACGGAGTAATTCTTCTCCTCGTTCTTCCCGCATTAATTCACGGGAAAAGAGGTGCATGTCACTATGTTTGCTGGATGGCTCCTTTTATGGTTATCGGAAGCAGTATCGGTCGTTTTCTTCATCTTCCGCAACTTCATATTGAAGCATCTGCACCTGATTGTATTTCATGTAAAAGATGCAACAAAACCTGCCCCATGGGTCTGGATGTGGAATCGATGGTTAAAGACAATAAAAATTCTAAATGCAGCGAATGTACTTTATGCGGCGCATGCGTGGATGAATGTCCCAAAAAGGTTTTAAAGTACAAATGGAGATGGAAATAAATGGGCAAAGACAGAAAAATCGATATGGTCATCCTGGGACTTTTGTCACATGAGGATCTGACCGGATACGATATCAAAAAACAAATAGATGAAGCCATCGGATTTTTTTGGAAGGGAAGTTTCGGAAGCATTTACCCCGCCCTTTCCGATATGGAAAAAAACGGGTTTATAAAAAAACTTCCCGATAAAAATTCGAGCGGAAGGGAAAAGATAAAATACCGTATTACAAAACAGGGTAAAGAAGTTTTGGCTGACTGGCTTAAAGACGAGCAGGCGAGTAACGATCTTAAATACGAAACTCTTCTTAAACTTTATTTTGGAGGAGCCGAAAAAAAGGAAGTTTCGATTCACAATATCGAACTGTTTGAGAAACAGATTAAAAGCGATCTTCAGATTTTAAAATTTTACCAAAGCAACCTCGAAAAAGTGCTCGATAACAAGGAGCATGTCCACTATTATCTGACTGTCACTTTCGGAATCGATACCTATGAAGCATATCTTAAGTGGTGTTCCAAGGCAAAGAAACTTCTTAACGAGAAATGTTAGATTCGGAAAGGACAACATATGAAAACTCTCATTGTTTACTATACACTTGAAGGCAATACCGAATATGCGGTTGAAAAAATAAAGGATAAAATCGAAGCCGATTCTTTAAAACTTATTCCCAAAAAGGCTTATTCGGACAAAGGCTTCAAGAAATTCTTCTGGGGCGGAAAAAGCGCTGTTTTCGGTGATAAACCTGAACTTGAGGATTATAGTATCGACCTTTCTTCATACGAGAGAATCGTTTTCGGATTTCCCGTTTGGGCCGGTACCTTTACTCCTCCTCTTCGTACCTTTATAGAAAACAATAAAGAAGCTCTTTCGGGTAAACATTTTGCTTCTTTTGCCTGTCAGGGCGGAAGCGGAGCCGAAAAAGCATTTGATAAACTTGCAAAATGTATCGGTATCGAAAGTTTTGAATCAACCGGAATCTTTATTGACCCGAAGGAAAAACAAACTGAAGAAACAGATGCTGCCATCGAAGCTTTCGCAACATCTTTGAACTGATAAAAAGCAACAACAAAGGAGAAACAATATGTCAAAAGTAAGCTGGAAACCCGGAAATATGCTCTATCCTGTGCCTGCAGTTATGATAAGCTGTCAGGAGAAGGGTAAGAGACCCAATATAATCACTGTCGCATGGGCAGGCACAATCTGCTCCGATCCCGTAATGGTTTCAATCTCCGTCAGAAAAGAACGCTTCTCTCATGACATCATAAAAAACAGCGGAGAATTCGTCATCAATCTTGTGACTGAGGAACTCGCGTACGCAACCGATTACTGCGGTGTGAAATCAGGTAAAAACACGGATAAATTCAAGGATATGAAACTGACTCCTATAAGCATCGAAGGAGTATCCGCTCCCGCGATTGCAGAGAGTCCTTTAAGCCTCGCCTGCAAGGTAAAAGAGATTAAAGAACTCGGCAGCCACGACATGTTTATCGCCGAAGTTGTGGGCGTTACCGTAGACGATAAATACATGAACAAAAACGGCAAATTCGAACTTAATTCCTCAAAGCTTGTAACCTATTCACACGGCGAATACTTCGGTTTGGGTAAGAAAATCGGAAAGTTCGGTTATTCGGTTAAAAAGAAGAAATAAAAAAAGCACTCCTCACTGAAGTGAACCCCAAATGTTGGACACTTTAATTAATTGTTAAGCAACTTCTATGGACTTAGTTCTGTATTGTACAGGACTAAGTCCTTTTAGTTTTTCTTTTATCCTTTTATTGTTGTAATAATCTATATATTCTTTTATG
>JAFYHV010000034.1 GCA_017538995.1 Lachnospiraceae bacterium
CGCTCCCAAGATTCTCTGGATGAAAGCCAACGAGCCCGAGAACTTTGCAAAGATTAAAAAGATTATGCTTCCCAAGGACTATATCGCATATATCCTTTCAGGCGTATTCTCAACAGATTATTCGGATGCTTCAGGTATGCTTCTTCTTGACGTTAAGAATAAGAAATGGTCCAAGAAGATGTGCGATATCTGCGGTGTAGACGAATCAATGCTTCCCAAGCTCTATGAGTCTTACGAAGTAACAGGTACGGTAAAGAGCGAAATCGCAAAAGAAATCGGATTTACAGATAACGTTAAGGTTTGCGCAGGTGCAGGCGACAATGCGGCAGCAGCTGTAGGAACAGGTGTCGTAGGCGACGGCGGATGTAACATTTCACTCGGTACATCCGGAACAGTATTTATTTCCTCAGCTAAATTCGGCGTAGATGAGAACAACGCACTTCACTCATTCGACCATGCAGACGGAAACTTCCATTTAATGGGCTGTATGCTTTCAGCTGCTTCATGTAACAAGTGGTGGATGGACGAAATCATCAAGACAAAGGATTATGCGGCAGAGCAGGCTAATATAAGTAAGCTCGGCGAGAATCATGTATTCTTCCTTCCTTACTTAATGGGTGAGAGATCACCTCACAACAATCCTAATGCAAGAGGAACTTTCATCGGTCTTACAATGGACTCCACCAGAGAAGACATGACACAGGCAGTTCTTGAAGGCGTTGCATTTGGACTTCGTGATTCAATCGAAGTTGCAAGAAGCCTCGGTATTCCTCTTACAAAGACAAGAATCTGCGGCGGCGGTGCAAAGAGCCCTCTCTGGAGAAAGATGATTACCAACATTATGAATATGGAAGTAGAAAGAATCACTTCCGAAGAAGGTCCCGGACTTGGCGGCGCTATGCTTGCGGCAGTAGGATGCGGCGAATATGCATCTGTTGAAGAAGCTGCAAAGGCAATCGTTAAGGTTCTCGATGTAGAAAAGCCCGATCCCGAACTCGTTGAAAAATATGAAAAGAAATATCAGCAGTTCAAGACCATTTATCCGGCTTGCAAACCCATTTTTGATATCATCAAATAATCGGTTGGTTAATTAGTTAAAAAGGTGCCCTGCTTCCAAGGGTGCGGGGCACCAAAATATAAAAAACAGGAGATTAAGTATGAACGAATTGGAACTTAAGAAAAAGGCCAATGATGTCAGAAAAGGAATCGTAACCGCAGTTCATGCTGCAAAAGCCGGACATCCCGGCGGATCGCTTTCCGCAGCTGATATCATGACATATCTCTATTTTGAGGAGATGAACATCGATCCCGCTGATCCCAAGAAGGACGACAGAGACCGTTTCGTATTGTCAAAGGGACATGTTGCTCCCGCACTTTACTCAACACTTGCCAACAGAGGATATTTCCCCGTTGAAGAACTCGAAACATTAAGAAAGCTCGGCACCAGACTTCAGGGACATCCCTGTATGCAGGAAACACCCGGCGTTGACATGTCTTCAGGTTCACTCGGACAGGGACTTTCCGCAGCAGTAGGTATGGCACTTTCCGCAAGACTTTTAAACAAGGATTACAGAGTATACGCTCTTTGCGGCGACGGTGAAATCCAGGAAGGTCAGATCTGGGAAGCTGCAATGTTCGCAGGTCACAGAAAACTCGACAATCTCTGTGTAATCGTTGATAACAACGGACTTCAGATTGACGGTAAGATTGAAGATGTCTGCTCACCTTATCCCATCGCAGACAAATTCAAAGCTTTCAACTTTAATGTAATCGAAATCGACGGTCATGATTTTTCACAGATCGCAGATGCTTTCAAGAAAGCAAGAGAAACAAAGGGTATGCCTACAGCAATCATTGCTAAGACCACCAAGGGTAAGGGCGTATCATTCATGGAAAATCAGGCTTCATGGCACGGAACAGCTCCTAACGACGAGCAGTACGCTGTAGCTATGGAAGATTTGGAAAGGATTGGTAAAGAGTATGTCTGATGTTGTAAAAATAGCAACAAGAGAGAGCTACGGTAACGCTCTTGTTGAATTAGGAAAAATCAATGATAAAGTATATGTACTGGATGCCGATCTTGCAGGTGCCACAAAAACAGGTACTTTCAAGAAAGCCTTTCCCGAAAGACATATCGACTGCGGTATCGCTGAATGTAATATGACAGGCATCGCAGCAGGTCTTTCAACAACAGGTATTATTCCTTTCTGCTCATCATTTGCAATGTTCGCTTCGGGACGTGCTTACGAGCAGGTAAGAAACTCAATCGGTTATCCTCATCTTAATGTTAAGATCGGTGCCACACATGCAGGCGTTACAGTCGGCGAAGACGGTGCTACACATCAGTGTAACGAGGACATTGCTCTTATGAGAACAATTCCCGGTATGGTAGTTATCGTTCCTTCAGACGACGTTGAAGCTAAGGCTGCTGTTAAGGCAGCAGCAGAATATGTAGGTCCCGTTTACATGAGATTCGGCAGAAGTGCGGTTCCCGTAATCAACGACAATCCCGATTACAAATTCGAAATCGGCAAAGGAATCACACTTAAGGAAGGCAAAGACGTAACAATTATCGCTACAGGCGTTTGTGTATGCGAAGCACTTAAGGCAGCAGAAACACTCGCAGCTGACGGAATTGATGCAGAAGTAATCAACATTCACACAATCAAGCCTCTTGACAAAGATCTTGTAATCGCAAGCGCAAAGAAGACAGGCAAGGTTGTAACCGTTGAAGAGCATTCCGTAATCGGCGGCTTAGGCAGCGCAGTAGCAGATGTCCTTGCAGAGACAGGTGTTGCAACTCTTAAAAAGATTGGGGTACAGGACGTATTCGGCGAGTCCGGTACGGCCGCACAGCTTCTTCACAAGTTCGGTCTTGATGCAGAAGGCATCGCAGCCGGCGTAAAAGATTTTGTAAAATAATCGGAAGAAGAGTAAAATAGTTTATGAACTCTGTACGGCGTAAGGCAAAGGAGTTTGTAATATAAAATCAAAAGAAAAAAATTATAAAATGGGAGGCCAACTTTATGAACAACATTCCTAAGATTAAACTTGGTATCGTGGCTGTAAGCCGTGACTGTTTCCCCGAATCACTTTCGGTTAACAGAAGAAAAGCATTAGTTGATGCTTACAAGGCTAAATATGATGCAGCAGATATCTATGAATGCCCTATTTGTATCGTTGAGAGCGAAATCCACATGGTTCAGGCTCTTGAAGATATCAAGAAGGCAGGCTGTAACGCACTTTGCGTATACCTTGGAAACTTCGGTCCCGAAATTTCCGAAACACTTCTTGCTAAGCACTTTGACGGACCTAAGATGTTCTGTGCAGCAGCAGAAGAAACACAGAATGACCTTTGCGGCGGCAGAGGCGATGCATACTGCGGTATGCTTAACGCAAGCTACAACTTAAAGCTTCGTAACGTAGGCGCTTACATTCCCGAGTATCCCGTAGGTGATGCTGAGGATTGTGCAAAGATGATTAACGATTTCATCCCCGTTGCAAGAGCACTCGTTGGTTTAAGCAAACTTAAAATTATATCATTCGGTCCCAGACCTCTTAACTTCCTTGCTTGTAACGCTCCTATTAAGCAGCTTTACAACCTTGGCGTTGAAATCGAAGAGAACTCAGAACTTGACCTTTTCGAATCATTCAACAAGCATGCCGGTGACGAAAGAATTCCTGCAAAGGTTAAAGAGATGGAAGAAGAACTCGGCGAAGGCAACAAGAAGCCCGAAGTTCTTGCTAAATTAGCTCAGTACGAATTAACACTTCTTGACTGGGTTGAAGGACACAAGGGTTACAGAGAATACGTTGCAATCGCAGGTAAGTGCTGGCCCGCATTCCAGACACAGTTCGGATTCGTTCCCTGCTATGTTAACTCCCGTTTAACAGGTATGGGTATTCCCGTATCCTGTGAAGTTGATATTTACGGATGTCTTTCCGAGTTCATCGGTACATGCGTATCTGATGATATCGTAACACTCCTTGATATCAACAACTCAGTTCCCAAGGATATGTACAAAGAGTCTATCGAAGGCAAATTCGATTACAAGCACACAGATACATTCATGGGATTCCACTGCGGTAATACATGCTCCAAGAAGCTTGCATTCAAGGAAATGAAATATCAGATGATCATGGCAAGAGCACTTCCTATTGAAGTTACAAACGGAACTCTTGAAGGCGACATCATTCCCGGAGATATCACATTCTTCAGACTTCAGTCAACAGCTGACGCTAAGATCAGAGCATATCTTGCAGAAGGTGAAGTACTTCCCGTTGCTACAAGATCATTCGGTGGTATCGGCGTATTCGCTATTAAGGAAATGGGACGTTTCTATCGTCACGTGCTCATCGAGAAGAACTATCCTCACCATGGTGCAGTTACATTCGGACATCACGGCAAGGCTCTCTACGAAGTATTCAAATACATCGGAGTTCCCATCGAGGATATCAACTACAATCAGCCCGCTTCACTTCCTTATCCTACAGAGAATCCTTTCAAGTAAAATAAGGTTAGAATTTTAAGGCAGTTTCAGTGCCGGGTACCATTGGTGCCCGGCACTTTTTTCCTTTATAACACGGTATATTTGTGATAAAATGATGGCGTATGAGAAAAGCATTCAGATTTCTTGCAAAACCGATAGAAAAGATTTTTAACAATCTGAAATTCCGACACAAATTTTTTGTGCTTTATTTTACGTGCGTTTTTCTTCCGCTAATTGTAACGGACTTCATTATTTTAGATGCCGTGTACAGTCAGGAAATCAATGCAATCAAATATGACATGGAATATATCGCCGGCGTTTATCAGAATTATTTCGAGAACATGCTTTCAAGCGATGTAACCCTGGCGGAAAGTGTAAACAAAAACCCGAGGATAAACGATTTTGCCATAAAAAAATATAAGAACGGTTATGAGTACTGGGATGACTACACAAGTATCATTTATGATTCGTTCCTCGAAACAACGTCAGGTTTAAACAGAAACAGCATAGTTGTATATGCAGACAACGATACGCTCCTGGATGCTCAGTTTATCAAAAAAATGTCCGGTGTAGAGAATCAGAAATGGTATAAGGACTTTGTCGAAAGCGACAGAAAAGATCTGATATGTGCTTATTATGATCTTAACGAAAAGAGCGAATTCAGATCCAAAAGAAAGTTTTATTATATAAAACGAATGGATTATGAAAGTGACAGCGGAATCGAAAAATATGTGGTAATAGGACATGACTCCAGTACGCTTCAGAGCACACTTAAGTCCTTTAACTCCAAATACCCCGCGTATGTTATTATTGACGATTACGTTGTGTTCTCCACGTTGGGCGACTCGGTTATTTACAGATCGCAGGTTGACCTGACGAACAAAAACAATGTTGTCAAAAACATTAATATTGCCGGTGCGAAGGTTGATATCATCATCGTTAATGAAACAAAAATTCTTTCCAGCGCCTTAAGAGATCACTGGCAGATTCTCATAATTCTTCTGATTGTTACGATTATTATTCCTTTATTCATGTTAATGATAATTGAAAATACGGTTATCAAAAGAATTGCCATTCTGGAAAATGCTTTCGGAAGCGAGAAAACCAACACCTTCAATTCCATCAAAAACGTAGAGGGTAATGACGAACTTGCATCCCTCATGAAAAAATACAATAAGATGGTTGATATCACCAATGAACTGGTAACAACCGTATACAAGGATAAAATCAAGGAACAGGAAAGTGATATCGCCAGACAGAAGGCAGAACTTCTTGCTCTTCAGAGCCAGATTAATCCTCACTTCATGTTCAATGCTCTTGAGAGTATACGAATGCATTCGCTCTTAAAAGGCGAGACGGAAACCGCATCCATGGTCGACAAACTGGCAGTTATGGAAAGACAGAATGTTGAGTGGGGTAAGGACTTCGTTACCGTAAAAAATGAAATCGAGTCCATCGAAGCTTATCTGGCACTTCAGAGTTACCGGTTCGGAGACAGACTTTCGTTTGATATTGATGTCGAAGAAGAGTGCGAAAAATATCTTGTTCCCAAACTCACTATTGTTACCTTTGTTGAAAATGCCTGCGTTCACGGAATTGAATCCAAGGCAACGCAGGGCTGGATATTCGTAAGAGTTTATAAATCCGACAAAGATCTTTATATAGAAGTTGAAGATACCGGCGAAGGCATGAGCGAAGAAAAGGTTCAGGAAATGTTAAAAGATATCGAGAACGCATCCATTGAATCTATTAAAGCCAGAAAGCATGTAGGTATCATGAACGCATGTTTAAGACTTAAGATGGTTACCGAGCATGCAGTTAAATTTGATATCGAAAGCGAAGCCGGAGTCGGAATGAGTGTTATAATAAAGATACCGCTTGATAAATTAAAAAGGCAGGAGGGCGAGTGATGTTAAAAGTCATGCTTGTCGATGACGAACCCTTTATACTTCAGGGTTTGAAAATACTTGTTGACTGGAATAAGGAAGGTTTTGAAATAGTTTATACCGCATCCAACGGCAAAGAAGCACTCGAATATCTTAAAAACAATGAAGTGGACTTAATCATTTCGGATATTCAGATGCCTGTCATGAACGGCCTGGAACTTCTTGAAAACATCCAGAAGACCGGCGCTTCCAAAGCGAGATTCGCAATCCTTACGGGTTACGATGATTTTTCGTATGCCCAGAGAGCGATTAAATACAACAGTATGGACTACATTTTAAAGCCGGTACAGAAAAAAGACATTCTGGCTCTTTTACGAAACGTATCCAAACTTGAAAAAGTTACGAGAGAAAAAGAAGACGACCGTGCAAAAATGGAAGATGCATATCTTGCCAGAAACGTTATATCGCTCATAAAAGGCAAATACGACGACAGCAATATCGAATATGTCAAAAAGCACATGCAGTTATCCGGCAAAATCAGATATGTGGACATCGAGCTCACGGATGAAACAAGAGAGAGCGACGAGGACGATTACGATGCCAGAGTGCTCCAGCACCAGCTTCATTCTGCGTGCCGTGAAGTATATAAAGATAATGAAAATCATTTTATCTTTGATGTTTCCTATGATGAGTCAAGTTATGATGTAGGTTTCATTTACTGCGACAATATGGCTACAAGATACGATATGTCGGATGTCGATTTCTTTGAGAGCATGATTAAGAAAATCGAAGGAATACTCTTAAAGCCCGTAAGAATGATCTGCGGCAAAAAGGTAGGCGACATATCCCAGATAGCCAAGTCATACAGCTCCTGCAGAATGCTTAACAGTATCAAGGGCTTCCATAACGAAAAGAGAGTATACATATACGAGGACGAAGTCCAGATTGAGCAGAAGAGTGCGTATCTCTGTAAGAAGAGTCTCGACGATTGTATCGCAGCAATAGAGAAAAACGAAAAAGAACAGATTGAAAAGAGTGTGGAAAAACTTTATGAGGAAATCACGAATGTCGGTGAAAACTACAACCTCGTAAACTTAAACATCAACTATCTTCTGTTCCAGCTCATCCACCTTGCGAGCGAGCAGGACGACAATGTAAACCAGGAAGAAGTCATTCAGTACATTTCCGAAAACTCCGTGGAGGAAACTCTTTCGAGAGGTTCGAGCCAGCACCTTAAAAACTTCGCACTTCAGTATGCGGATTATCTGATGAGCTTAAGGAAAAATGTCTCGAGAGGTATTTTATCAAGTATCGAAAAAGACATCGCGGAGCATTATGCGGAAAATATTTCCTTAAGAAACTTAGGCGAAAAATATTACATGAACAGTTCTTACTTAGGACAGGTTTTCAGAAAGAAATACAATGTATCTTTTAAGGACTATCTGACAAACATCAGAATAAACGAAGCGGCCAAACAGCTTATCATGACAGATAAAAAAATAAACCAGATTGCCGAGGAAGTCGGTTATATGGACTGCGATTATTTTATCAGAAAGTTTATTGAGATTAAGGGCTGCACACCTTCGAAGTACAGAAAGAACAACAGTCATCAGTAGGTGAAAAACATGAAAAGCATAGCAATCATTACCGCCAGAGGCGGCAGCAAAAGAATACCGAAGAAGAACATAAAAGATTTTTTGGGCAAACCGATTATAGCCTATTCGATAGAAGCTGCGATTGAGAGTAAAGAATTTGACGAAGTCATGGTTTCCACGGACAGCGAAGAGATAGCGGAAATTGCAAAAAAGTACGGCGCAAAGGTTCCTTTTTACAGAAGCGAAAAAACCAGCGGCGATTTTGCCACCACAAACGATGTTATTCTTGAAGTAATTTACGAATATGAAAAGCGCGGCGAAACCTTCGAGTACGGAGTATGTATTTACCCGACGGCGCCTTTTGTGACCGGAGAAAAATTAAAGGATGCGCTTTCAAAGCTTATAGAAAGTAATGCAGATACGCTTATTCCCGTGGTTGCTTTTTCCTATCCTCCGAAGAGAGCCCTTGTTATAAGAGAAGGAAAGCTTGTTTTCGAATATCCGGAGTTTATGGATTCGCGCTCGCAGGATCTTGAAAGCGAATATCATGACGTGGGACAGTTCTACTGTTTTAATATAGAAGCGTTTAAAAAGAACCAAAAATTAATGAAAGGCGATATTCTTCCATATATTGTGGATGAAACCGAGGTTCAGGACATAGATAATGAGTCCGACTGGAAAATCGCCGAAATAAAATTTGAAAAACTTCAGATGAAGGACAAACGACCCGATTTGGCATAAATTGCAAAAAGCCCTAAAAATAGGGAAAAACAGGCATTTTTTACCCGATAAAATACAGGACAAAAACAACCTATATTTTATCGGGTTTTTTATTTAATTTTATCGGGTTATAAAAAAACGATAACGTAAGTATAATTTAAAGTACGATTAGCCGTATTGACGGCATAGTTTTATAGGAGGTAAAAAAATGAAAATGAAGAAATTCATTGCACTCGGCATGGCTGGTATGCTTAGTGCAGCAACACTGGTTGGCTGTGACCCTAAGACAACTACAACAACCACAACACCCGATAATCCTACACCTGCTACTTCAACAACAACTCCGGATGATCCCGAACCCGCTGTAGAAGAAGCAAAAGAGTATTCGGAAGATGAAATCATTAACTGGACTATGTTTGCAGCAATGCCCGGTTCCGAAATCAATGACGGAAACGACATTCAGGAAATCATCGCTAAGAAGACCGGTGTAAGAGTTAAAGAAACATGGCTTACTGGTCAGACAGCAGCAGAAGCAGTTGGTTCAATCCTTGCTTCAGGCGAACTTCCTACTTTCATCGATGCTGGTGAAGGATTTAAGGAACTTTACGAAGCTGATTGCCTCGTAGCTTGGGATCCTTACATTGAGAAGTATCCTAACCTTAAAGAAATGTACTCAGATTATGAGTGGGATATGTTCCGTCAGGATGATGGAAAGATCTACTGGGCTAACGTATTCAACAACACATACGGCGAGTCCAAGGCTACAGGTCATAACGACGAAGCATTCTGGATTCAGGTTAGAGTTCTTGAAGAGTTCGGATATCCTGAAGTTAAGACAATGGATGAATACTTCGATCTTCTTGAGAAATACTATGCAGCTCATCCTTCATTTGAAGATGCAGAAGGCAACACAATCAATATCATCCCTTACACAATCCTTTGTGATGACTGGAGATATTTCTGTCTTGAAAACGCTGGACAGTTCCTCGATGGTTATCCTAACGATGGTTCTGTAATCGTTGATACAAACACAATGAAGATTGTTGACTACAACACAACACCTACCACAAAGGCATACTTCACAAAACTTAACGAAGAATACAAGAAGGGTATCGTTGATAAAGAGTTCGCAACACAGACATACGATGAGTACATCGCAAAGCTTTCTACAGGTGCTGTACTTGGTATGGTTGACCAGAACTGGGACTTCAACTACACAGTTACTCCTATCTTCGCTACATCTGGTTTAGCTGACCTCGGATGTGAATATGTTCCTTTAGGACTTATGGCAGACGGTGTTACACAGCAGAGATGGCACACATATGGTGATACTGTTAACGCATCATCAGGTTGTGCAGTTACAACAGCTTGTGAAGATCCTGACAGAGCATTCCAGTTCTTAAGCGACCTTCTTAACCAGGATATTCATGATCTCCGTTACTGGGGTGTTGAAGGCGTTGACTACTTAGTAGACGAAGACGGCTTATACTACAGAACTCAGGAAATGAGAGACAAACTTAACGATACATCTTACAAGGCATCTCACGTATGTAACTACTCATACATGCCTCAGTGGCTTGGAACAAGCAAAGATGGTAAGAACGCAATGCAGCCCGCAGAGCAGGCATCCGAGTTCTATGCAGGACTTTCAGAGCCTCTTGCAAACTGCTTCAAGGCATACAATGCCGGCGGTTATCCTGACATGATCGGTTCAATCGAAGAAGATGTTAATGCAACACATCCTTGGTTCCCGATGTGGTCATGGTCCAACGAACTTAACAACGACACTCCTGGTGGTGTTGCTTGGGGTAAGATGGGCGAGACAAAGCATAAATGGCTTCCTAAGGTAGTTATGGCTGCTGATTTCGATTCAGAGTGGGCTAACTACATGGATGCATACAATGCATGTAAACCTGAAGACTTCCTAAACGAAGCACAGGGCGTACTTGATGATCGTTTAGCTGCATACGAAGCTAACAAATAATTCACATTACATCTTGTAAAAAGTAATAATTAATTAATGAAGTGGCAACCACGGTTGTTTATAGCTGTGGTTGCCATTTTAAAGGAAAGGGAGGCTTAAAAATGGCAAACGAAGCGGATCAGATCGTCAATACTGAAGAAGCAGCAGTAGAAAACGAGATTAATGCCGAAGCCGAAACAACTGAAACCGCAGCAGAAACAGTTATAGCAGAAAATGTTGAGACGGTTGCGGAAGAAACTGCAGAAACAACCGAAGCTAACACTATTGACGAAGCTTATGAGGTTGAAAACTATGCCAAAGAGGCATATGAACACTCATCTACTTTAAGTGAAGCCCAGATTAAGGCTTTATCAAAAAAGAGAATATCCAAGGGCGAATTAAAAAGACAGTGGGTATTGCTTTTAATCAGTTTAATTTTTGTTTTATACGGATTGTTATTCTACTATCTTCCTCTTGGCGGATGGGTAATGGCATTCCAGAACTATAAGTTAAAATCAGGTTTATTACATTCCAAATTCGTTGGATTTGATAAATTCAAATTTATGTTTGAATTTGACGTCTTTGAATGGGGCCTTGAAACAACAGGCAACATTTTCTCGGCGATGAAAATATGGATTGACAAAGTTGTATTTGTAAGAGCCATCAGAAATACAATCGGTATGGGTATTCTGAATCTTGCTACAACTTTTATTATGGCTATTGTATTTGCCATCTTACTTAATGAAGTAAAGAATAAATTAGGAAAAAAATTAGTTCAGACAATTTCTTACTTACCTCACTTCCTTTCATGGATTATCGTGTGTGGTATCGTACATGACTCTTTATCAAGTACAGGTATTGTAAATGAACTTTTAAGATTTTTCCACATTGTTGACGACAGTTATAACTTCTTCGCCCACCCGGCGTGGTTCTGGCCGATTGTAGCATTTTCCAATGTATGGAAAGAGACAGGTTGGAACGCAATTATCTACCTTGCAGCTATCACAGCTATCGATCCTTCACTTTATGAAGCAGCTGAAATCGACGGTGCAGGCAGATGGGGCAAGATCAGATACATCACTCTTCCGAGTATCGCACCCACAATCGTTATCCTTCTTGTAATGAACATCGGTAACCTTCTTAACTGTGGTTTCGAAGTTCAGTACTTACTCGGTAACGGTCTTGTACAGGACGTTTCGCAGACCATCGATATCTACATCCTTAACTGGGGTGTTGGACAGATGGACTACTCACTGGGTACTGCGGCCGGTATATTTAAGAGTATCGTCGCGATTCTGTTGATACTAATATTTAATACTGTGGCCAAGAAAATGGGCCAGGAAAGTTTGTTCTAGGAGGGAGAAAAGAATATGAAAATAAAAAAAGACGATTTCGCCCTCAATTATACAAACTCTCATGGCGGAGAAAGACTGAGCGACGAAGAGTTAAAAACAATAAAAAGATTAGCCCACAAGAACTCCAGAAAAATGGACGGATGGGGATGGGCATTCGTAATCTGCAATACAATATTCCTTATTCTGTTTACAATTGTAACATTGTATCCTGTATGGAATACCGTTGCATATTCATTCAATGACGGACTTGATGCCGTAAGAGGCGGAATTTACCTCTGGCCCAGAAAGTTCTCACTTGAAAGTTACAACAAAGTACTTAATATCCAGGGCTTCATGGTTGGTGCTAAGATTACCGTTTTAAGAACACTTCTCGGTACACTTACATCACTTATTGCGAATGCGCTTCTTGCATTCATCATGTCACGTAAGAGATTCCTTTTCAGATCATCTCTTTCACTGTTCTGGATTATTACAATGTACGTTAACGGCGGTATGATTCCCGTTATGTTACTTTTCAGATATTTACATCTGACCAGTTCATTCTGGGTATATATTGTTCCCGGTATGGTAAGTGCATTCAACGTAATGGTACTTAGAACATACATGGAAGACTTACCTGATGAACTCGAAGAATCCGCACAGCTCGATGGTGCAGGATATATCACAATCTTCATCAAAATCATATCTCCTCTGTGTAAACCGGTTTACGCAACAATCGCTTTGTTCGTAGCTGTATGGCAGTGGAACTCATGGTTTGATGCAATGCTCTATAACCGTATGAAAACAGAATACACCACACTGCAGTACGAATTGATGAAACTGCTCAATTCTGTAATGCAGACCAGCGGTAGTGCAAACGGTAATAACAATACAAGTTCAGCTAAACAGGTAACACCTGTATCCGTAAGATCCGCAGCTACAGTTGTTACTATGGTACCTATCATCTGTATTTACCCTTTCTTACAGAGATACTTTGTAACCGGTCTTACAATCGGTGGCGTAAAAGGTTAACCAAATTTCAAAAATATATTTTGACCGCTTCGGAACTGCTTATTCCGGAGCGGTTTTTTCTGAAAGGCATTCCTTTATATGAACATTTTTAAATTTGACAGCCCTGTAATGCAGTTTATGGGCAAGGTTGCGGATATGATTATCCTCAATCTTCTGACACTTATATTGAGCATTCCCATAATCACATTCGGTGCGGCTTATACAGCTAAATATTATGTGTCAATGAAGATAGTGCGTAAGGAAGAAGGCACACTCTTTAAACCGTATTTCAAGGCTTTTAAAGATAATTTCAAACAGGCTACACTTATCTGGATAATCCAGCTGGTAATTCTTATACTTCTCGGAATTGACTGGCTCTGGATCTACAATAAGGGCTTTGGCAACGTCAATGAAATCTATATGGTTTTGCTTGCCGTGCTTACACTTTTCGTAGTATTTATTACCGCTACGATTTTCCCCTTCATAGCCAGATTTGAAATGACCGTAAAAGAAGCATATAAAGGTGCGGGTCTCTTTTCATTCCTGTATTTTATAAAGCTTGCGCTTATTGCAGCGCTTGAAGTAATTACTATTATTGCCAGCGTATGGTATGCATCATGGCTTCCTGCAATTCTTTTGTTCGGTACAACCACTTCGTTTTATTTTATGAACCTTACGCTCATAAAAGGATTTAAAAAACTTGAGGCAAGGGTAGAAAAAGAAGAAGAGGAAAAGGCGGCCGAAGAAAAGGCTGAAGAAAGTGAAGTTGCGGAAGAAGGAGATACAAAACTCGGAGACAGCCTTGTAATAAGACCTGACGAACATACCGTAAAAGGTAAAATCGAAGCCGAAAAAGAAACCTTCAAATCACTTTCGTTCAAGGAAAAAATCGGTTTTATCAGGGATTACTATCTGCTTAAGATTGTTCTTGGCGTGCTGGTAGGATTTTTCGCACTCTGGTTTGTATATGATGCTTTTATTGCTCAGAAAGAGACGTTATATTCCGGTGGACTTCTTTTATGTGCGGTTACGGACGAGGGCAGAGAATACTTAACAGATAATTTCTTTGACAAGATTGCCACGAAGAAGAGAAAACAGCAGGTAAATCTTTCCGAAGACCTTACGATGAGTCTGGTTGAAGGGCAGGAAGTTAAGCCCGATCCCACACAGGATCAGAACCTCTTTGCATACATTGTGGCCGGATATTATGATTACTTCTTCATAGATGCAAAGTATATAGATTACTATATCGAACTTGACTGCTTCAAGGATATAAGCTCCTATGCGGATAAGTACAATATTCCCGAGGAAGACAGATATTACTTTGTATCGGAAAGTGCAAAAGAAGATTTGGCCGAGGGAGAAGAGCCCGTGGCTGATCTTGAAGCTATCAAACTTCCCGATGAAGTCTGCGAGAAGATCGGCGTTTACAGCTTAACGGGTGAAGGCGTTTACGTGGTGCTTATTGTAAACGACAAGCCCAAAGAAAGCGATGATACATTTATGGATTATATATTCGAGTAAAATCTTGTAAAAACAAAAAACGATGCTTTGGCATCGTTTTTTTATGATTTGGCATTAGCCGATTCAATATTTATGGTTTCTGCGAGTCCGTGTCTGATACCAGTTTGGAAAGAAATACTTTTCCTGCTTCGTCGGACATGAATTTCTGGGTTGTGAGCATGGAAAACTGCTGGTCGCGAAGATCCATTGTAGAAAATTTAACTCTGTATTCCTTGGGTGAACAGCCGTAGGATTCTTTAAAATATCTATTAAAATACTTTGGATCCGAAAAACCGAGGGACAGGCTTATGTCAAGAAGCGGCAAATCGGTTAAAAGCAAAAGCGAACGTGCTTTCTCACATCTTAAAAGAGCCAGATATTTCTGAAAGGGAATGCCGAAATTTTCTGTAAAAAAGTGCGAAAGATAATAAAGATCGAGATTTTCTCTTTCAGCAAGATCTTTTAAAAGAATTTTTTCGGAATAATGCTCCTCTATATAGCGGATAAGTCTTCTCATACGTTGACCTTTTATACGTGCGTCATTGTTTTCATTCTCTGAGGAAATCACATTTGGAAGATTATCAAGCAATGTGTAAAAAAGGCTGTTAACCAGTGAAGCACATTTAAGAGTGCTTAATTCTTCTTTTTTGAAATATTCCATTCCCAGGTTCGTAAGAATCCCATAGAGGTCTTCGCAGAGTTTTTTTTCATCGGAATAAAGAATAGCATGTTTTGTAAATTCAACCTGGTTTATCTTAGGAAAAAAGTTGGCAAAGAATGAAGGATGAACCTGAAGAGAGAGTACTGTGGAGGGTTCAGTGGCAGCAAATTCATGCGACTGGTACGGATTAAGCACAAATATATCATTTTTGATAAGCTTACGGGAATAAAGTCCGGGCAGTTTCATCGTAACTTCCCCATTCAAAATAAGCCCTATCTCGAAATCCTTGTGAGTATGGGGCGTTCTGTACAAAAGGTTAACGAGGAAAACATGGAAGTTTCCTGCGTTGTAATTGACTATCTCATATTCGTTTTTTCTTGTGAGACCTTCTTTTTTCATATTTATATTATAAAATAAGACCGCAAATTTGTCAGTTTATTTTGACAAAAACATACGGGAATATTGTCCTTAATAAAGGTAATATACAAGTATGGAGTATAGCATTTATATAAATATGTGAAAGGAGAGTCATATGAATAAGATTACTTACGGAATGGTTGGCGGCGGCCCCGGAGCTTTTATAGGGGATGCGCACAGAAAAGCAATAGCTATTGATTCGTCTGCAAAACTGGTTGCAGGATGCTTTTCAAGAACACCCGAGAAGTGTAAAGCACAGGGTGCAACTCTTGGTATAAGCGAAGACAGATGCTACGGCAATTACAAAGAGATGGCCGAAAAAGAATCTGTAAGAGAAGACGGAATAGATTTTGTTGTAGTAGTAACACCCAACAATACACATTATGAAATCTGCAAAGAGTTTCTTTTAGCAGGTATTAACGTAGCCTGCGATAAACCTCTTACAACCACCAAGGAAGAGGCAGAAGAACTTGAGAGTATCGCAAAAGAAAAAGGCCTCCTTTTCATGGTGACTTACACATATACTGGACATCTTACCATGAAGTACATGAGAGATCTCGTTCGTGAAGGTAAAATCGGAAAGGTACGTACCGTTATGGCAGAGTATCCTCAGGGATGGCTTTACGATGAAAATTCAAACGGCGGCAAACAGGGAGAGTGGAGATGCGATCCTGCGCAGTCTGGCAGAGTCAACTGCCTCGGAGATCTCGGAACTCATGTTGAGAATGCGGTAGCTACCATCACGGGCCTTAAGGTAAAAAGAGTTCTTGCCAAAATGGATGTGGTTGTACCCGGAAGAAAGTTAGACGACAACGACCAGATACTGGTTGAGTACGAAGGCGGTGCTACAGGCGTTAACTGGACCAGCCAGTTTGCGATAGGTTGCGACAACAGCTTAAGAGTCAGAGTATACGGATCGAAGGGAACGCTTCTTTGGTTCCAGGAACAGCCCGAAGAAGTAATCTATATAGGTGAAGACGGCATACGTCAGAGCATCAAGAGAGGTTACGGAAATATTACTCCGGGTGCTGCAAAATACGGCAGACTTCCTTCGGGACATACCGAAGGATGGCTCGAGGCAATGGGCAATCTTTACAGAAGTTTTACGGAGTGCATAGAAGCAAAGAACAACGGAACTTTTACTGAGGATATGATAGATTATCCTACCATCGAACAGGGCGTGGACGGACTTAAATACGTCGAAGCATGTCTTAAGAGCAACGATAACGGTAATATCTGGGTAGAATTATAGGAGGTAAGTGATTATGTCGAGACCTGTTACACTTTTTACGATTCAGTGGGGCGATTTGTCTTTGGAAGAAATCTGCAGATTAGGAAAGCAGATGGGATATGAAGGACTTGAACTTTCCGCAGCGCATCTTGATATGAAAAAGGCCGCTACGGACGAAGAATATGTTAAAGAAGTAAAAGAAATGCTTGCAAAATACGGACTTAACTGCTGGGCAATAAGCAATCACCTTGCAGGTCAGTGCGTGGTTGATTCGATAGAGTGGGCATACGATCCAAGACTTGACGGATTTGCTCCCGCCGACTGCACAGGAAATCCCGAGAAGATTCAGGCATGGGCTATAGATGAAATGAAAGCCACCGCTCATGCAGCTAAGGCTATGGGCGTTGATACGGTTACTTTCTTTATGGGTTCTCCCATTTGGAAATTCTGGTACTCCTTCCCTCAGACCTCCGAAGAGATGGTTGAAGAAGCATTCCAGACCGTTAAAAAACTCTGGTCACCCATTATGGATGAGTTTGATGCATGCGGCGTAAAACTAGCGCTTGAAGTACATCCCACAGAGATAGCTTTTGACTACTGGAGCACCAAAAAACTCATGGATGTTTTCGAAAACCGTAAGACGCTCGGAATCAACTTTGACCCGAGCCATCTTATCTGGCAGGGACTCGATCCCGCAGTCTTTATCCTTGATTTTGCGGATAAGATTTATCATGTGCATGTAAAAGATGCAAAACTTAACTTAAACGGCAGAAACGGTATACTCGGATCGCATATCACATTCGGCAATCAGAGAAGAGGATGGAACTTCGTATCTCCCGGACACGGCGATGTGGATTTTGACAATATTATCCGCGCTCTCAATCAGATAGGCTATGACGGACCTCTTTCAATCGAATGGGAAGACAGCGGAATGGAGAGAGTATTCGGCGGAACCGAAGCGTGCGAATTTACCAAAAAGATTAACTTCTCACCTTCAAATGTGGCTTTTGATGATGCTATTAAGAATAAATAGCACAGAAAGGACCTTATGAATAAAAGAGTAATTGTTGCGGGACATGTATGTCTTGATATAACGCCGGCATTTCCCGATATCGGCAATAAATCAATATCGGATATTCTGATGCCGGGCAAACTCATAGAAACCAAAGGCGTCTCCGTTTCCACCGGGGGCGCCGTGGCCAATACAGGCCTTGCGATGAAGTTTTTCGGGGCAGATGTAAGGCTCATGGGTAAAGTCGGTAATGATGATTTTGGGGAAATGATTTGCAATATCCTCAAAAGACATGATGCGGCAGATGATATGATAGTCGCCGAAAATGAGACTTCCTCCTATTCGGTGGTGCTCGCCGTTCCGGGTATAGACAGAATCTTTCTTCACTGTCCGGGAACCAACAATACTTTTAAGGCATCGGATATACAGGAAGATGCGTTAAAAGAAGCCGCACTCTTTCATTTCGGATATCCGTCCCTTATGAAGGAGATGTATGATAACGACGGTGTGGAGCTTGTGAGACTTTTTGAAAAAGTGAAAAGCTTCGGATGCGCCACATCTTTAGATATGGCAGCAGTCGATTCTTCTTCCGAGGCTGGGAGAGCAGACTGGTTAAAGATACTTAAAAAGGTAATTCCCCTAACCGATTTCTTTGTGCCGAGTATAGAAGAACTCTGTTATATGATTGACAGGGAAAGATTTGAAGACTGGCAGGAGAGAGCAAAAGGAAGGGATATAACGGAGATTCTTGATTTGAATTCGGATATAAGACCTCTGGCGGATATGTGCATGAACATGGGCTGTAAAGTGCTTCTTTTAAAATGCGGTGCTCCGGGAATGTATTACAGAACGGCGGATAAGGAAGAACTTCTTAAGATTCCCGCAAGACTCTCGCTTGATGAAGATGCATGGGCAGGGAAAGATGGATTCGAAGTATCTTACAAACCCGAGAAAATTCTGTCGGGGACTGGAGCGGGGGATACGAGTATAGCTGCATTTTTAACGGCTATGCTTGAAGGTAACGCTCCCGAAGAGTGCATGAGACTTGCCGCCGCTACAGGCGCATGCTGTGTATCGGCATATGATGCGCTGTCAGGATTAAAACCCCTGGATGAACTCAGGAAGAAAATCAGTTCGGGATGGGAAAAGAACCGTTTTTAGGAGGATAAGGCATGCTGGTTAATATGAAGCAAATGCTTGAAAAGGCAAAAACAGAGAAGTATGGTGTGGGATTTTTCAATGCCGTCAATCTGGAAATGGCACGTGCCGTTATAGAGACTGCCGAAGAGATGAAGGCTCCGGTTATAGTCGGAACAGCGGAAGTTCTCCTTGGGGCAACCGATCTTAAAGACGTGGCAAAATACCTGATACCGATGGCAAAGGAAGCATCGGTTCCGGTCTGCGTTCATTACGATCACGGACTCACTTTTGAGAGATGTATGGAAGCGCTTCGCCTCGGATTTACATCCATTATGTATGACTGCTCGGTTTTATCATACAAGGATAATTTAAAAAAGGTAAAAGAGATGGTTGATATATGCCATGCCATGGGAGTAACCGTGGAAGGTGAACTCGGACATGTCGGAGATAACGCGGGAAGCGGAAAGCTGGAAAATCCGAGTGATTATTATACCAGTCCCGACCTTGCATATGAATTTGTCCGCGAAACCAAAGTAGACGCACTCGCTGTAGCGGTCGGAAACGCTCACGGAGATTATGCGTTCCCTCCTAAACTTGATTTTGACCGTATAAGCGAAATATCACAAAAGACCGGAATACCGCTTGTGCTTCACGGCGGTTCGGGACTGTCGGACGATGATTTTAAAACAGCGGTTAAGCTTGGAATAAGCAAGATTAACATATTTACGGATATTGACAAAGCCGGAAAAGCCGGTATAGAAAAGGGACTTGCCGAAGGAGCGAAGACCATGATGGCTTTAATACCCTATGAGACCGAGGCAATGAAAAACGTGGTGAGGGAAAAAATAAATCTTTTCGGAAGTGAAAACAGAGCATAAAAAAAGCGGTGCCGCAAGGCACCGCTTTTTATGTGTTTATGGTTGCTGTTTTTGAAGAGGAAGTGACACCGTAAAGGTGCTGCCCTTGCCGTAGGTGCTGTCCACGGATACCCTTCCGCCCATCATTTCGATGATACGTTTGACAAGAGAGAGTCCCAGTCCGTTACCTGCGGTTGCATGAGAAGTGTCACCCTGATAGAATTTTTCGAAGATGTGTTTTTTCGTCTCTTCATCCATGCCCGTACCGTTGTCGGAAACGGATACGAAAACAGCATCGTTAGCGGTATGACACGCTACTCTTACTGTGCCGTTTTCCCGTGTGAATTTAACGGCATTGGAGAAGAGATTCATCCATACGTGGTATAAAAGATCTTTGTTTTGATAATAATTTATTTCGTCGAGATCCATATCTATGGTTAAATTCTTTTCGCTCCACTGTTCTTCCATTAAAAGCATACATGTTCTAAGTTGTTCGTCGAGAGAAAAGGTTTCTTTGTCCGATACGATTTCCTGTGATTCGAGTTTTGATAAAAGAAGTACGTTTGATGACATATTGGCAAGGTGTTCGCTCTCATCCATAATGATTTTGGCGAATTCGCTCTGCTGTTCGGGCGTCAGATTTCCTTTGTAAAGCTGTCTTGCAAAGCCTCTTATGGAAATAATCGGAGTCTTGAATTCGTGCGAGAAATTGTGAATAAAATCGTTTCGAAAGATTTCCGTTGAGGAAAG
>JAFYHV010000003.1 GCA_017538995.1 Lachnospiraceae bacterium
ATGTTTCTGGAAGTCAAATACGATGCATTTCTGCCGTCAGTCATTCAGGATCTGATACAGGTTAGAGGCATCAGACAGCAGGCATTTTCAAAATACGGCGCCTCAAGAAGATTCGGTTAAAAAATCATAAAAGAAAAACACATTTTGGAGGATAAAACAATGATGTCATTCAGTGATATTTTTAAATCAAGTTTCTTGGAAAGCGTGAGAGAATTCTCCGCGCTAGATACCTTAATCGGTATGCTTTTCGCCCTTGTAATCGGGCTTTTCATATTTTTCATTTATAAGAAAACTTTTACGGGAATCATGTATTCCACGGGCTTTGCAATGTCGCTTATCGGACTTTCGCTTGTTACCACACTCGTAATCATGGCCGTTACAAGTAACGTAGTTCTTTCACTTGGTATGGTCGGTGCGTTATCAATCGTTCGTTTCAGAGCAGCCATAAAAGAGCCTATGGAAATTGTATTCCTGTTCTGGTCGATTGCAGTCGGTATTGTAATCGGCGCCGGAATGATACCTCTTGCGGTTATCGGTTCCGTAATCATCGGTATCATTCTTGTAATCTTTGCAAACAAGAAATTCAGAAACGCTCCTTACATTTTAATCGTAAACTGTGAAGATGAAAAAGCAGAAGAAAACGCATTAAACATCATTGAAAAATCAGTTGACAAATATGTTGTAAAATCCAAATCCATCAATGCTTCAGGCATCGAACTTACGGCAGAAATCAGAGTTAAAAACGAAGCTGTAAGTTTTGTGAACCGCGTAAACGAAATAAGCGGTGTATCAGGTGCAACGCTTGTGACGTTTAACGGAGAATACATGTCATAACAGGAGATTTTTATGATTGCTTATAAACATGTATCAAAAATAATAGTTGCCCTTACGGCCATAGCCGTTACGTTGTGTTTTCTTGCGGTTATGTTTGCGGATCCGTTAAGCGAAATGATGGGCGGGAGCACTGTCAGAATGGAGTATGAAACAGCTCTTTTTGACACCGACGAGCCCATCAGTGTAAACATCATTATGGATGAAGACGACTGGAACGAAATGCTTAAAAATGCAATGACCGAAGAGTACTATGTGTGTGATGTTGAAATAAACGGAACCACGGTTAAAAATGTTGCGATCAGACCTAAAGGAAACACCAGTCTTTCGGCTATTGCAATGGATCCTGACACAGACAGATACAGTCTTAAGTTAGAGTTTGATCACTTCGTAAAAGGTCAGACATGCTACGGATTAGACAAACTCATTTTAAACAACAATTACGCAGATGCGACCAACATGAAGGAAGCCATCATTTACGATATGTATCAGTATCTGGGCGCCGACGCATCTTTGTACAATTACGCGAAGGTGAGCGTAAACGGCGAATACTGGGGCGTTTATCTGGCGCTCGAAGCAGTCGAAGAAAGCTTCATGCTTCGTAACTTCGGTACGCAGGACGGCGAACTCTACAAGCCCGACAGCATGGAAATGGGCGGCGGCGATTCCTCCAAATCAGGCAAAAGCAGCAGCGGATTTTCATTCGGTGGCGGAGGATTTGATTTCAGCAATATGCCGGATATGGGCGACTTCGACATGAGTAATATGCCTGACATGGGTGGTTTCGGCGGCGGAAAAGGCGGCTTCCCGGGTGGTGGAGGTTTTAATTTCGACTCCGAAAATATGCCTGATATGGGCAATTTCGATATGAGCAATATGCCGGATATGGGAAGTTTTGATTTCGGTAGTATGCCCGATAACGGAAACTTCGACTTTGGAAATATGCCTAAAAAAGACGGCGAAGAAGCACCCTCAGAAGACAGCAGTGAAGATAAAGATTCCAAGCCCTCACCCGGCGGTGGAGGAGGCTTCCCCGGAGGCGGAGGCGGCGGTTTCTCCTTCGGTAACGGCGGAGCGAATTTAAACTATACGGATGACGATCTCGACAGCTATTCAACTATTTGGGACGGTGAAGTTACAAGCACAAGCAAGGCCGATCATAAAAGAGTCGTAACCGCTCTTAAAAACATCAGCGAAGGCACGGATATAGAAGAGTATCTCGATGTCGACAATGTGCTAAAATATATGGCGGTACATACATTTTCTGTTAATATGGACAGCCTTTCAGGCTCGATGGCACATAATTACTACCTCTACGAATATGACGGAAAACTCAACATATTCCCCTGGGATTACAACTTATCCTTAGGCGGAATGAGTATGGGCGGAGGCTCGGACGGAACGAGTGTAGTAAATGATGCGATTGACACACCTTTCTCGGGTACGCAGTTTTTCGATGCACTCCTTGAGAACGAGGAATACCTCGCAAAGTACCATGAATATCTGGATATGCTTGTGGAAGAATACGTAAACGGCGGAAGATTTGACGAAGTTTATTCACGTATCAGAAGCCAGATTGATTCACTTGTTGAAGAAGACCCGACTGCATTTTATGATTACGACGAATACGAAAATGCAGCAGAAACACTGTATGAGACCATTAAACTCCGCGCAGAAAGCATAAGAGGCCAGCTTGACGGAACTATTCCTTCGACGGATGAAGGCCAGCGAAATTCTGATGCTTTAATAGATGCATCACACATTGATATCAAGTCGATGGGAACCTTCAATATGGGTGATAATGATTCGGGAGATGATTTCAGGAAAGGAATGCGAAAATAAAAGTTTTATGAGGCGTAAAAACGCCTGAAAATCGAATATTTTATGAGCTCAAAGCAACCGTGCTTGTCCCTGTTTACATTGACAAAAAAACCACATAAATGTATAATTGTGTGTTGTCGTGAAAGACAGAGTACCCATTGGAAATACACAAAAAGAGAGTTTTATGAAGAAATTTAAAGCAGTACTTCTGATGTCGGTTTTAAGTGCGGTTGCTTTACTTTGCGCCTGCACCAAAGAGACTACGGGAGACCCTAAAGTAAAATATTTCGTTGACGGTGTTGAAGCAGAATCTGCACCGGACAAGAATTTTTATAGAGCCGTTTCAATCGAATCCAACAGCAAGGAAGCATCCATTGTCTGGGATGTTGCAACATGGTCGCTTGAGACTTCAAACACCACGGGAAAAGAAACGGTTAATGTTTATTTCGAATATCAGAACAAGCCCGTTACTGTAGACGGAATCGGGTTTGATTCACTTCAGGATGCGTTCAATTACATAGGCGACGGATCCAAGAGAATTTATCTTACCAAAGACGTTAAGGGCGGCGGAAATACCGCTCAGGGCGCTGAGATCAATATCGAGCTCGGCGGTTTTACCATTGACGGCGTCGGTGAAGATACCATTATCAACAACGGAAAAATGACCATTTACGGTGCAGGTACAATCACCAACAGCGTAAACGGTGAATATTCAAAAAGTATCGTAAACTACGGCGACCTCACACTTCAGGGAGTAACCGTAACAAACGATACCGATTCTGTGGCAATCTGGAATTCCGAGAACGGCAGCAGTGTTCTTACCATCAAAGATTCGGATATTTCTCACACTCATTCAAACGTAATGACTGTGGTTAATTCGGGTACCATGGAAATAGTTTCGGGAAGCATTACCGGCATAGGTGATTCTTTCCATCCCGTGATTTACAACAATCGCGGATCTGCCGTACTCACGCTGACCGGCGGAAGCGTTACAAATAATGCGGAAGGCTATGCAATCTACAATGAATCCGGGGTTATCAATCTCGGCGGGACAACCTATACTGAGTCCTACAATATGCCGTCTGCAGAATAAAGGAATTTTTCGATGTTACAGTTTTTAAGTGACCTGGTTCACAATGAAGTTATAATGTCTGCGGCTTTAAGCTGGATACTTGCGCAGATCATAAAAACAATAATCCACCTTTCAATGACCAAAAAATTCGTGCCTGAGAGACTTATAGGTCCCGGCGGAATGCCCAGCTGCCATTCTGCAGCGGTATGCGCCATGGTAACGGCACTTGCAATAAACGAAGGACCGGGTTCCCATCTGGTAGCGGTTGCAGGACTTCTTGCGATAGTCGTAATGTACGATGCAACGGGTGTAAGAAGAGAGACAGGCAACCAGGCGAAGGTCTTAAACGAGTTTATTGAAATGTTCCAGAAAAACGGTTCCGAACTTTCAAATGACGAGAAGTTAAAAGAGTTCGTTGGACATACACCTTTTCAGGTATTCTGCGGAGCAATTTTGGGAATCGCATTTGCATTTCTTTACTGCCTCGTAATCATGAAATAGTAAAATAAAAAAGCCGGAGGAATCTGATAATCCTCCGGCTCATTTTTTCTCATAAAACTTACTGTTTGTTAAGCCATTCCATATATTCGTTCAAAGCATCATGCCAGTCGGCAAACATAAATCCGTTTGTGATTCTGAACATATAATTTTCAAGTACCGAGTAAGCGGGTCTTTTTGCTTTTGCGGGATACTGATCGCTGGTAAGACGGTTTACTTTTACATTCTTTCCTGCGATTTTGAAAATCTCTTCCGCAAAATCAGCCCATGAGCATACGCCTTCGCAGGTTCCGTGAAAAGTTCCGTAGTTCTCGGTGAAAAGCAGAGAATCCATAGCTTTTGCAAGCTCGAATGTGCTTGTGGGGCTTCCGACCTGATCGTATACAACACCGATTTCGTCACGGTCTTCGGCGAGACGAAGCATTGTTTTTACGAAGTTTTTGCCGTCGCCGTAAAGCCATGCGGTACGGATGATAAAGTATCTGGTGGAAAACTCTTTTACGAAATTCTCACCTGCAAGTTTGGTAGCTCCGTAAACGCCCTGGGGAGCAGGGGTATCAAACTCTTTGTAAGGCTTTGTAGCATCGCCTGCGAACACGTAATCCGTACTGATATGCAGGATTTTAGCACCGTTCTTTTCGGCTGCGATACTTAAGTTTCTGGGTCCGATTGCATTGATTTTATAAGCAAGTTCTTCCTGATCCTCGCAAAGATCTACTGCGGTGTGAGCCGCACAGTTGACGATTGCGTAAGGCTTGCAGTTTTCAACGAATGCAAGAACCTCGTCAAGATTAGTGATATCAAGTTCTCCGACATCGGTATTGATGCATTCGATATCGGCTCTGTCTTTGTAAAGATTGTTGATGGCACGTCCAAGCTGGCCGTTACCGCCCGTAATCAGAAGTTTTATCATAATTGTCTCCAAAAATAATTAAAATCAAATCTGTCGACAATTTTATCATTATTCCCGTAAAATGTCCAACCGGATATAATTCACACTCCGGGTTCCAAAAGATAATTTGAAGTTATAAAATAAAGAATCTGCAAAACCAGAAATTCCAAAGCAAAAGAAATACATAAAAAGACAGCCGTTTCTGCAGGATTTCCATTGATGCGATCTGCCGTTATATTGATTATCTGGGTTAAGACACACATTTTATTCATTATTTCGGAAACTTCCGGGTTTAGAACTTTTTTTAGTATCTCAACAAAAAAAGTTTCGGCAAACGCGAGCTTAATGAATGCAATTATCGCACCTGCAATGGCATTTTTACTGATAAGAATCCACATTAATACCGTTGAAGAAATATGCGATAACACAAGTACGATAAGTAATAAACCCAGCAAATCTTTTGAACTGTTTAAAGCGCGGAAAATCAAAAGATAAACCGCCAGACATACTCCCGTGAGCACCGGAATAAAAACACCGCAACTGAGCATTTTATTCATACTGATTTTAAAACTGCTCATCCCTCTCATTATCTCATAGTTCAGTGTTTTGTTTCTGAATTCGCGTCCGACAAATACGGCCACTACCACGGTTATCATAAGAAGTATATATAAAAAACCCGTCCCGATTTCGCGCCATGCCTGGTTTGCCCTGGCGAGGGGTTCGTTCCACTCTCCGGTAACAATGTCCATGAAACAAAGCAATAACAGAATACCGGATAAGATGGGCAGATATTTTAATATTGACCACGAATACACGATTCGATACAGTTCATATTTTTTCATCAATAATCAATCCTTTTTCCGTTAAATGACAATAACAGCGAAAGAATAACCAATTCCGCAATTGTGGATAGAATTACTCCGATGTAAACAGGTAAAGGCAGGCTCACGTCAGGGGTCGTCAAATAAGACCATTGCGTAAAAGTCAGAAATCCTTTTACCCAGATTAAAATTTTATCGGGCAGAACCAGTGCAAAAAAGGCAATACAAATCTCAAAAAAGACAAATCTGCAGAAAGCCAGGCAGCCTCCGACAGCACCGTTTCTAAGCAGCATTACGTACATCAGAGTACATGAACAAATGTGAAACATATAAACATACAAAAGAATAAATCTTGCAGGCGAAAATGCTGTTAAATATCCCTTGTTTACGGCAAGAAAAGTAAAAACGGCACACCATAAAATAAATGCAAAAATCAATCCGCAGCCAATTGCTTTTGATACGGCAATTTTTACAAGGGAATATCCCTTCATAATCTCATGGTATATGGTTTTGTTTTTATATTCCCTGCCGGTATAAACGGAAATACCGATTGCCGCGGCAATGCAAAAGAATATACCCATGATTTTGAAAACAGACTGAAGATTGCCGACGGTCGACTGGGTCGTTTCAAATGAAGATGAATCCGTATTAATTAGAATCATCATAATAAGGCTCGCTGCGCTTAACAAAAGAAAGAGCCAGAGAGATTTTAAGAATCTGTAAAGTTCGATTTTGTATAATGTTTTTTCCATCATAATCCTGCAATCTCCTTCATGTAGTATTCTTCCAAATTGCCGGTTATTTCATCCCGTGAAACACACTTCTGAATCCGTCCTTCTTTAACAAAAACAAAATCGGTGGAGATTAATTCAAGCTCTGACAATATATGACTGGACAGCAACAGTGTTTTATTATGATCTTTGTTGAGAGAAAGCAGAATATTTCTCAGTTCGACAATACCTTCAGGGTCAACTCCGTTCATCGGTTCGTCCAAAACCAGAACTTCCGGGTCGGCGGTTAATGCGCAGGCAATTCCGAGTCTTTGTTTCATACCGAGTGAAAACTGCTTAACTTTTTTATTCCCCGTAGAATCAAGACCCACGAGTTTTAACAGTGCTTCCAGCTTTGATACATCGGTTTCTCCTTTAATTCCGCCGATGATCTTCATGTTCTGAAGAGCTGTCATATTTTCATACAGGTACGGATTTTCAATCATAAAACCCATTTTATTTCTGAAGTCCTTCATCGGTTCTTTAGACGTTGTCAGAATCTCGCCTTCTGTAGGTCTTACCAGCCCTGCGAGCATTTTGAAAAGAGTAGTCTTGCCTGCCCCGTTTGGACCGACAATACCATAAATATGGCCCTCTTTAATCTCGAGATTTGCATTATTCAGAGCCGTTACTTTTTTATATTTTTTTGTAAGATTACGAATGGTTAACACACGCTGCCTCCCTCGATACGATAAACTTTGTTGACATGATTCTTTAAATTGTCTCTGTGAGAAATGATTATTACGGTTTTCTTTTGAAGATATCCATTAATCAGATTAAGAAACATTTTTTCACCTTCGGCATCCATATTGCTGATACTTTCGTCAAAAACATAAACGGGAGTATCTCTCATCAATGCCCTGGCTAATGCTATTTTCTGTCTTTGTCCGCCGGAGAGATCTGTTCCGCCGGAATTAATAATATGCTCAAATCCCTCAGGAAACATTTTTATTATTTCACTGACGCCCGTCAGTTCGCACACTTTAACAAGTTTGTTAAAATCAGTCTTTTCACAACCGAATGTAAGATTGTTGTATAAAGAATCGTGAAATAAAAATGCATCCTGGTTAACATACGTTATATTTTTTTTGATTGATTCACGATTAACTTTTGATACTCCGTTGTATTTTATTTCACCGGACTGAGCCGTATAATCACCGACTAAAAGATGCGCCAGCGTTGATTTTCCGCCTCCGTTTGATCCCATTAACAGGATTTTTTCTCCGTTTGAGATATTCAAAGAAATATCTTTTATAATCTTTTTCCACGGGGTATAACCGTATATTATATTGTCGGTCTGAATACCGTTTATTACCGCGACTTCTTTTGTATCTTCATCCGAAGCTTCTTTTTCGGTTTCACCGATATCTTCCATCCTTGAAAAAATAGTTTTCAGTTCTGCAATTTTTGGCTGTAAAAACACCAGTCTCGTTAAAGAAGATGAAAAATAAGTGTAAACCATAAAGAAGAGAATCAGTTTGTCAATCGGAATATTTCCTTTAACGCAAAGGAAAGTTCCCAGACAAAGAACAATGTATTTTCCTGCTTCGGAAACGAACTCTGTAATACTGTTGTGGCCTGTGCCGATTATCATAAAATTTCGCAGAGAATCAGAATACTGTTTTAAATCGTTCTCTAAAATATTCTGCTTTTTTTCTTCAAGAGCCATTCCTTTTATTAACTCTATTCCGTGCAGACTCTGCTCAATATTGTCTACTACTTTTGCATTATTGTTCAGTGCAATCAGGCTGTTTTTCTTGGTTTTACCATAAAATAAAAAGGTAATGGCCAGAAGAATAAATCCGTTTATAATCAGAATTGCAAAAAGAACCGGGGATGCGATAAAAAGAACAGTTCCGAAGCCCAGTAAAAAAACGGAGTTTGATATTCCTGCCGTCAGTACCTGAATAAGACCGCTGTTAAATCTTCTTATATCCGTAAACCTTGCAATCAGCTCACCGCTTTTTCTTCTGGTTATCGTGTCTAACGGTGTTTTAAGCAGTTTATCGTAAAATCTGCGCAACATGAAGGTTTCCATTTTTGGTGCAGAAAAAGAAAAAATAATGTTTTGAAAAAGCTGTGCCGCAAATTTTGCAACGAGCACACCGATAAGTATAATTACAAATTTTGCATTATAAACATTTTTTAGTACTTCCTCCATACCGGAAGAAAGTTCAAGTGATTCGAGCAAAAGTCCTGCAGCCTGGGCAACAAGCGTACTTGCCAGTATTCCGAAGATTGTGATAACGACAGAGAGCAGTAATAAAAGCGCAATGCTTTTTTTGTTCTGCTTTAAACAGTTTTGAATTATCTGTGCGGTAATACTGCTGTAATCGTTTTTTCTGAAATTATCATCCGGACGGATATCAACTATCACATTCTCGTAAAGAGAGATAAATGTATCCGTTGATTCTTTGCGGTATCCTTCTGCAGGATCAACAAAATAAACGTATTTTTTCGTAACTTTATACACAACTATAAAGTGATAAAATACTTTTGATTTAATCAAAGCTATACATGGTAAGCAGATTTCTTTTTTAACAACCGAGTTTTTAAATTCATTAAAAGATCCCTTCATCGGAGAAGCTTTTAAATTCAAAGTCTCGGCAGCTTTGACTATGTCATAAACCGAAGTTCCGTTGTTGCAAAAGCACATCAGATCACGGAATTTAACAAGTGGCAGTTTTAATCCGTAATACCGGGCTATTACCGCCATGCAGGCTGCTCCGCAATCCTCCTCATCATGTTGTAAAATAACGGGTATTTTCATAGTTATCCTCAAAAAAGTCACAATAATACTCCCGCGAGAGGAATATTATTGTGACTAACTTAATATTTGCGTTTAATTTGTGCCAACACCGAATTCATCTGCAATATGGCACCATCCATGCAATGAATATGCATACCAGGGTATGTCTTTTCCGCAAGCAGGACAAACGATACCGCCAATAGCTTCGAGCATTTCTTTTTCAGTCATCTTCTGCATATGTTTTTCCTCCTTTCCGATAAATTGTTATTAATAATCGATTATTCTTTTTTGTTGGGTTTTCAACCGCCGCCGAATCCGAAAATCCAGCTCCATAATTCAGCTAAAGTCATTCTATGTTCCCCCTATTAAAAAACCTTTACTACTGCTATAGTAGTAAAGGTTTTCGAAAGCATCCACACTTAGTCCGCGAACGGATGTTTAAGTCCGCAAACGGTCTATTGACTCTTTAATTCGACTATTACTTTGAAAATATTATCCTTATCTGTAATCCAGATTTTTCCGCCTAAATCGTCCACAACTTTTTTTACATTTGACAAACCGATTCCGTGATTCTTTTTATCTTTTTTATGAGTTTTAAGCGAATTTTCTTCTTTTTCCCTGAAAATACTGTTGGATATCATCAGTCTGCATACATCTATATCCTGACTGAAAATAATATCCAGATTTCCTTCGCGTTCCGGAGAAGAATTCAGTTCTTCAACGGCATTCTGAAGAAGGTTTGAATATATCGTGCAAAGGCTCATTTCATCGAGTTTCGGAACGGATTTTACCCTGAAATTCACTTTGATTTTATCCGACAGCTGAGGCAGGTAGAAATTCGACATAATGTCCAGTATTTCATTACCGGTTTTATACTTCCTTCCCTGTATTTTCTGAAGTTCTCCCTGCATGTCGTTAAGGTAGGAGCGAAGAGTTTCAAGATCGCCTTTTTCAGCCAGTGCATTCAGGCACATTATATGATTTGCCATATCGTGACGGTATGCACGGGTGCCTTTTTCCTGATCAAGCAGGGCCTCATAGTACTTCTTCTGCATATCTTTTATCATAACTTCATTGTTCATGAGGGTTCTCATTTCCTCATTCACCTGTTTCACATAGAGGGTCATTCCGCCCAGGAAACCAAGGCTTATATACGCGATTCCGCTGACAATCGTCACTATATTCTGATATTTAACATCGCTTATTATATTGCCCGAATACTCTAAAAGTGAGATTGTAAGAGCAATAATCATAGCGGTAAAAAGAGTTGTAAAAATCAGGTACTTGTCTGCGATTTTCAAGAGCTTTTTTCTTCGGTCGGTTTTAATAAGTTTTTTAATCAGCAGGCCCAGACTTATAAAGCCCACACACAATATTTCACGGCTGATATTATACAAACCCGTAAGATTCTGCGGTATAAAACGCGCAATCAGAAGATTGCATACAGAAAGAGCAATTCCGTATACAGCCGATATGATAAAAAAGAGAATAAAAACAGGGATGATTCGGGTTTTCCATTTTCCCCGAAATGAGAAAAAGCAGCAAACAGTTGTTACCACATAAATTAAAAGATGTTTTTCTTCAACGGATAAAGCGGGAATAAAAGAGATAGCGGAATAAATAACCAAACCTATCACATAAGCAATAGGTTCTTTTACTTTCTTGTCGAAAAACAAATACTGGGCAAGAATATAGGCAAGAATGTTAAACAAGCAGGATAATATTAGCATTTACTTCTTTTGTCTTTCCTCTTAACAAGAAATCATTGTTGACAATTATCTGTATTTCATCTGATATTCCAGATACTTCGCTTCAAATTCAGTTTTTTTCCTTCTGGAAACATCAAAATTTTTTCCGTTTATAATTACATATCCGTTACAGATTTTTTCTATAGAGGACATGTTTATTATGTATTGTTTATGAATTCGGCAAAACAAAGAAGGATCCAGATTTTTTTCAAGGTTTGCCATGGACTCGTTTGTTCGCAATACGCGGTCGGATACAACTATTTCGGAATAACTGTCCATTGCGCGTATGTATAAAATATGTTTTTCCTTAATTTTATACAGTTTCCTGTTATAGAAAGCTTCGACAGTGTTTTCTCCGCGAAAAGTATCTAAAAAAGCCTGAATGGCCTCGGAAATTTCTTTTTTGTCGAACGGCTTGGTAACAAATCGAAATGCATTAATTTTAAATGCTTCTTTATAGCAGTCCTCTCTGCCCGTAGCCATAATAATCGTGCAGTCGGGATTGACTTCCCTTATTTTGCTTCCGGTGTCCAACCCATCGAACTCAGGCATCTCAATATCCAGAAAAACAAGCTGTATTTCCGATGCCTGTTTAAGGAGTTCTTTTCCGGAATTAAAACGCCGGATTTCGTATTTTTTTTGAGTTTCTTTTAAGATGTCATCAACCGTTTGCGCCAGTAATTCGACTATGTCGGGTTCGTCATCACAAACAGCCGCAACAAAATCCAAATTATGTTCCATTCTCTAGTCTTTCCGTCTGAATAAACGACAGTTTACCGATTACAAAAGAAACCACTGCTAATCATTTTTACAATATCATATAAAATTCCTAAAAACAACCATGCTGCACCGAATACCTCTTGGTGGACAAAAGCCGAACAACAAATATAAATTTGTGGTATATAATCCAGTATTATGTTATAATACACTTAATTATGAGAATTTGAATGATATGATGGGTTAATAATGTACGGATATCGGTTTCCGTCGCATTAACAGACGGTTTTAGGGATGAGTGGAAAAGAGAGCAGAAAGAAAAATTTAAATACTCCGCATGCAGATAAAACGCACGAAACAGATGCGATTGATCTGATTTTGAAAATTCTTTTTGTGGCAACCCCTTTTTTGCTGTCACTCTTCTTTATGGCAATCAAGTGGATATCCCAGGGATATGCGGCGTTTCCCGGCATTAAGTGGAACGACGAAGCCGTATACATCAAGCTGATTGAAACATATTCGAGAAACTTTTCCCCGAAGGGCTACTGGGGGTTTGACGCAAACCACGCGATCTTAGGCACGGGATCTGCATGGAGTCCCGCAATACTTGCACCGTACTATATACCTGCAATTATTTTCCCTGTCGGATATTCCTTTGTGTATATCTGCAACATGGTTTATATAACGGCTGCGAACGCACTCTTTTTGGTGTTAACAAAGCCCGAGAAAAAGAACACGCTAAAACTTATTCTCGCTCAGGTTACAAGCATAGTTTTCATACTGTACTTAAACACCAACATGTCCGAGATGTTCAGATACGCACTTGCAATCGTCATCGCGGGACTTTTGTACAAAATGTTCTTTGACAAATGTCCGAAATGGCTTAAATACATTGTTACTCCGCTTGTGATAATTTATGCGGTTCAGGTTTATACATTTTTCGCATTTTGCATTCCGATTTATGTGTTTGCTCTCCTTGCGAAAAAGAAACTCTGGTTAAGAATTCTTGTATCGGTTATTGCGATGGGATTTATCGCAACCGCCAGCTACGGACTCTTACACCTTATCTCAAGCAACTACAACATCGGCAAAACCGAAGCGCTTTTAAACGCAGTCAGCGAAGGACATATATTCGCTGCCATAAAGAGTTTCTTCGGAATGATGCGAGACGGACTTAAAGGTCTTCTGGATTTAAGATATTACATAAAAACAAACGGCGTTTACATCTTCCACGTGATGATAGCTCTCCTGATAATTGTAAGTTCTTCGCTTACGATTTTCTCGAAAAACTCGTCCGAAAAAGACAGCCTGATTGCAGCCATATCGGTGTACTCGGTATGCATCTTTTTCCTGATGTACTTAACGCTTTACACCATCGTTCCCGACACTTTTATGCGCGGAACCGAAATCGCCATCATCTTTTGCATATACCTTCTGATGATGACCGAAGACAAATATTTTGCATGGACCATTATTGTCTGCAATGCGACCGGACTTTTGTTCCTTCCCGTAAACCTTAAAAATTTCCAGGGAACGGAAAGATATTACAAGAGCGAAGTTACCGCAGAGTGGAAGAGCCTCGAGAACGAACTGAAAGATGTAATTACCATAAAAGACAGCGATAATCCCTGGGACAACACGATACTCATGTACACGATGGAGCCCAGAGCAATCCTTGCAATGCCTGAAGGTCTCGGAATCAACTTTGTTTTAAACAACGGTTTTTACGGCAGCGATGCGGAATATCTCTTCTTCCCGAGACATCAGCATAACAGGGAAGACTGGATAGAGCAGAGCTACAGCGATCTGATGGCTGAGTATTCGCTTAATATGAATTATTTCTACGAAGTGATTTACGAAAACAGCAGTTACATCTGTTACCGCAGAAAAGATTTATAACTAAGGATTTAGTGGATTTGATGGAAGACAAAGTCAGTGTAGTAATACCTGTTCACAATGCCGAAAAGTTCATAAAAGACACGGTTGAAAGCGTGCTTTCGCAGGAGTACGACAATATCGAAATAATCTTGTGCGAAAACAAATCGACCGATTCCACTTTAGAAATCTTAAAAGAAATGTCGGATCCGAGAATAAAGGTGCTTAACCTCACGGATGTTGATAACGCCGCAGATGCAAGAAACGCGGGCGTAAAAGAAGCGGACGGCAGATACATAGCATTTCTTGATGCGGATGATTTGTGGCAGAAAGACAAGTTAAAAAAACAGATTTCTTTTATGAGAGAAAAGAACGCGGAATTCTGTTTTACCGGATATGAATTTGCCGACGAGAATGCAAAGCCTTTGGGCAAAATCGTAAAAGTGCCCGCGACCATCTCATACAACGAGGCACTTAAGAATACGACAATATTTACATCCACCGTGGCTTTCGATATGTCCGTCCTCACAAAAGAGCAGATAAAAATGCTTAATGTTCCGAGCGAGGACACCGCACTCTGGTGGAAACTTTTAAGAACGGGAGTTAAAGCATACGGACTTAACGAAAATCTGGTGTACTACAGAAGACCGTCCAAATCGCTTTCGTCAAACAAGATTGAAGCGATTAAACGAATTTGGAAATTATACAGAGAACAGGAAAATTTAAGCCTGCCCAAAAGTATTGCCTGCTTTATCGGCTGGGCATTCAGAGCGGTAGGACGAAGAATATAATCTAAAAAAATTGAAAGGCTGGCCGTTTTATACGGCGAATATTATGGGCAAAAAAGATTCCATAAAGCGAATACTGGTTTTACAGCTGGCAACATTCGAGTTTCTCCTTGATGTCGGCGGTTACGCTTTTATCTGGTTTTTCTTTTACAAAAAAATGGTTGAAGTCCGGTTCTGGCAAAAGGGCGATGCTTTGGTACTCGCACTCTATGCAGTGATTTTAGCCGGCTTCCTGGTTGTATACGGTGCGGGAAAAATCGGATATTTAAAGAGTTTTGAAATATTCTTATCGCACACATTCTCGATACTTGCATCAAATATCTTTGCATACGGCATTATCTGCCTTATGAACGGAACCGCAATCGATCCGAGATACATGATTATACTTACTCTGATTCAGATGTTATTTGCACTCGGATGGTCATATCTTTCGAACTACATTTACCGTTCGGTATTTGCACCGAGAGATCTGCTTTTGGTATGTGGCGAGAGACCGGTTGATGAAATCCTCGAGAAATTTAAGACCAGAAAAGACCGTTTCCAGATTGTCAAGATTATGAATGTCTCCGAAGGCGAGGAAGCAATCCTTAACGAAATTCCCAACAGATATCAGGGCGTTGTGCTTTGGGATATTCCGATGAACTTCAGAAACAATATTTTAAAATACTGCTACGCAAGATCAATCCGCGTTTACATGATGCCCAAGATTTCCGATGTTATTATTCAGGGTGCCGACGTGCTTCACTTCTTCGACACTCCGATTATTTTAACGAGGGAATATCCGCTCAATTTTGAACAGCGCTGCATCAAGAGAAGTATTGACCTTTTCTGTTCGATAGTACTCATCATTCTTACATCGCCGATAATGTTAATCACGGCAATTTTAATTAAGATTACCGACGGCGGTCCCGTATTTTACAAGCAGACCAGACTTACTATCAACAACAAGCCTTTTAAGATTGTTAAGTTCAGATCCATGAAGGTTGATGCGGAGGCTGACGGAAAGGCCAGACTTGCATCCAAACATGATGACAGAATTACATGGATCGGAAGGTTCATAAGAAAAGTACGTATCGACGAACTTCCCCAGCTCTTTAACATTTTAAAGGGTGAGATGTCTTTTATCGGACCGCGCCCCGAGAGACCGGAAATCGTTGAGCAGTACATGAAAGATATTCCTGAGTTTTCTTTCAGAACCAAGGTAAAAGCAGGACTTGCGGGTTATGCTCAGGTTTACGGCAAATACAATACTACTCCGTACGACAAACTGAAATTAGACTTAGCTTACATAGAGGGTTATTCAACCTGGATGGATATTAAACTGATGCTTTTAACTTTGAGAGTGCTTCTTACTCCCGACGCAACCGAAGGAGTGGGCGAAGATCAGGTAACGGCTATGAAACCCGAGGAGGACAACGATGAAAGTACCGTATAGCAAAGAACCCGTGGATTTCAGACTAATGGTTCTGGTCTCAATCAGAAGAATAAGATTTATCATTTACGGAATATGCTTAGGCGCCCTTATTTTCGGCGGCGGTTATTATGCTGCGAGAAACATTTTCTCGGGCAGACCGGAATACAAAGCCGAGGCGAAAGTATATCTTCAGTACATCGACAATGTTGAAATTGAAAACATATACATCAACAAGCAGACCTGGGAAGACCTCGTTTACAACGATATTATTGCAGAGTATGCGGCTGATGAAATCGGCAGAAGCCTTGAGCTTGATGAAGTAAAAGAAAAAGTTTCAGCAACACTTCTTACAGACACAAGAATCGTTGTGGTATCAGGTCAGTCGACAAGCCAGGCGGAGGCAAAACTTCTTGCCAACAAATATGCTGCTGCAGTATGTCGTTTTGCACCTGAATTAAAAGAGATAGAAGATGCAAGAATTATCCAGAGTGCAGGTTACGCAGAGAAAGTAGGCTTCGAAGACAGGACATGGGCGATGTCGTTTTCCGGCGCAATCTTCGGCGGAATCGTATCTGCGATTGCACTGTTCCTTTACTTTATCTGGGATACATCGATTTATATTCCTTCCACAACGGAGCTTCGTTACGATATTCCCACACTCGGTCTTACCACTGACCAGATGAGAAAGTTTTCCATCAAAAAAGATGACGATTACGAATTCGAAAAACCCAAAACTAACAAAAAGACCGAATTTTACAGACTCTGGCTCCAGGTTAATTTCTTAAAGATAACAAAAGGTTTAAAGAAAATTGCGATTGTCGACACCTCGCTTACCGACGATTCGCATTATGTAATTAACCTTATCCACAGCATCCTAAAAGAAAAGCGCAACCAGGAAATTTCCGACATAGAATGCGGAAAGATCAAAAAAGAAGATGCTTACTTCTCATCGCCTGATTACGAAATCGTTGCTCCGGGCTCTGTTAACAATGACCCCACAATTGCTTCAACCGCTGCAAAATGCGAGGCTACGATTGTTTTAATAAAATCCGGCGATCACAACGGAAAGATGATTGAGAGAGCACTCGACCTTTTAAGATTACAGGAAGCAAATGTTGTCGGCGCGATTCTTTATGATGTTAATTCATCGCTTATCAAGAGTTATGTATTCTCTTACTTCTCAAGCTCCACGAGAAAACTGAAAGAGAATATTTACAATACGGTTAATGAAGAAGCAGGCGAGAATGCTTACGAAGACATTTCCGAACCCGCAGAGGAAGAAGAAACAACTAACGCATAAATGTCGGGAGACAAAGAATGAGTATGACTTTACTCGTGTCCGCACTGAATGTGAATCCTGAGGAACTCATTGAAAAAATGGCGGTTAAAGGCAATGCCGTTATCGTCAATCAGTGCGACAGTGACAGTAAAAGAGAAATCGTAAAAGACGAAGGAAAAATCGTCATCATCGAATCGCCCACACGCGGTGTCGGTGTTAACAGAAATCTCTGCATAGACAATTCGTTCGGCGATATCGTTCTTTTCGGAGACGACGATATTGTTTACGACGAAGACTACGTAACAAAAGTTGAGGAAGAGTTTAAAAATCATCCTGAGGCCGAAATGATAATGTTTAACTTATCGGTCTGCGATGAAAGAAGAACCTACGTAAACGAAGGTTTCAAGAAACTCTCCCGTTTCAATATAGGCAGATTTCCCGCATACAGCATTGCTGTAAGAAGAGATGTGCTTTTAAACAAAAAAATAAGATTTTCCGAACTGTTCGGCGGAGGCGCGAAATACTCAAACGGCGAAGATTCACTTTTTTTACGAGATGCTTACAAAAGCGGTATTTCGATGTATGCGACCGAAACGCATATTGGAAGTGAAATTCCGAGATCCTCCACGTGGTTTGAGGGTTATACCGAAAAGTTTTTCTTTGACAGAGGAGTGCTTTTCGCGTTCCTTTACGGCAAAAATGCCTGGGCATGGAGAATTCGTTTCATCCTGACCAAAAAGGAAATGTTCGAAGGCGAGATAGACCGTAAGAAAGCAAACAAACTTATGAAAGCCGGAATCAAGGAAGGCTTTGAGATAAAGAAGAAGGGTGTCTGATGGCAGTTTACCTCATACTTGCGGCAATAACGATTGCGCTCGGATTCTTTGTTGACAGTAAAGTCGAAAAGTATGATAAATCTTTTTTCGAAGATCCGAACCGTTCAAAGGGCCGCGCGTTCAACAAGTTAATATACGTGATGATCTTTTTCCTGCTCTTTGCGGTATCGGCCACAAGAATCGCTGTCGGCGGAGATTACTGGAGTTACACTTCAATCTTTAATCTTCTTGCGCAGAACAGGGATAAATCCGTAGCTACCGAATTCGGATTTAATATCTTGGTCAAGATAGTCCAGCACATGTTCGGATACGACGGAAAGCAGTACATCATCATCTTTGCGATAGTTGCATTCGTTACGATTCTTTTGTTCATAAAAGGACTCGATGAATTAAGCGAAGATTTCGCAATATCCTTTGCGATGTTCATGCTGCTCGGATACTACGCATCGAGTTTTAATTCGATCAGAAGTTATCTCGCATTTGCGGTAGCTTTCTATTCGGTAAGATATATTTTTAAGAGAGAATTCTGGAAGTTTGCATTACTTGTACTTCTGGCATCGACATTCCATATATCGATTCTTATCGTGCTCGTGGCGTATCCTCTGGGGCTCATAAAATGGAAACCCTGGATGTTTGCAATCCTCGGAGTATTTTCCGCAAGTTTTCTTATCATTCCGAATGTTTACAGAAGACTTGTTTTCCTGATTTATCCGCAGTACGAAAATACGATCTACGATACCGGAGAAGTCAGTTACACAAATATTGCAAGATGCATCGGCGTACTTATTTTCGCGATTATCCTTTACAAGAAAGTGATAAAGGATAACGAAAAGAACAGATTTTATTTCAACATGAACATTTTTGCGACTGTGATTTACATCTGCTGTTCATTCCTGCCGGTTGTATCGAGAATCGGATATTACTTCAATATTTTCCAGATAATTCTGGTACCGGTTCTCATAGATGCCATTCCGAAGAAATGGGTGCGCATAGTACTTAAGGCACTGCTTATTACGGGCGGATGCGCATACTACGTTTACTTCCTTTATTCGAGTCAGTTTAACGGCACGAGACTCCTGCCGTATTTTAACTGGATTATTAATTAGTTTGAGAAAACAAAATGCTCTTTTCAATCATAACGGTATGTTTTAATGCCGGCGACAAATTAAAGAACACGCTTGAAAACATTCTCGCTCAGTCTTATGAGGATTTTGAAGTCATCGTAAAAGACGGAGGTTCGACAGACGGAAGTCTTGAGAGTATTCCCGAGGATTCGCGCATAAAAGTTTTCAGCGAAAAAGACAAAGGCATTTACGATGCAATGAATATCGCTGTGTCAAAAGCTTCGGGCGATTATGTGATATTTATGAACTGCGGCGATTCGTTTTATGATGAAAACGTTTTAAAGAATGCCGCAGCCAATATGTCCGATAAACCGGACAGCAAGATTTACTACGGAGATGCGTATTTTGCGAGTGCGAAAGAAATCATTTCGCAGCCTAAGGAAATCACCGAGTCGATCTGCTACAGACATATGCCTAACCACCAGTCCTGTTTCTTTGCAAGAAGTTTGTGGGATAACGACGGACTGGATACAAAATATAAGATCCGCGCGGATTATGATTTCTTTTTAAGGTGCTTCTTCGAAAAGAATATCCGTCCGGCATACCTTGGCATTACGGTTGCATCCTACGAGGGCGGCGGATTTTCGGAGTCCGACAAAAAGCTTGATAAAGAAGAGCACCGTGAAATTGTAGTTAAGTACATGGGCGAGAAGAAAGCGAATCATTACAGAAGAATTATGATACTCACTCTTCAGCCTCTTCGTACATGGATAGCGCAGAAAAGTATTTTTGCAGGCGCATATAATTCGATTAAAAAGAAAGTTTATTCGTAAGGGAAATACATGAGAGTACTATGGGTTGTAAACCAGTGCATTCCGGTTATAGCGAAACATCTGAATATCGAAGTACCCAATAAAGAGGGCTGGCTGACCGGTCTGTCGGAGAAACTCATCGCCGAAAAAGATAACGATCTTACGCTCGGAATAGCCTTTAACGCAGGGTTCGAGGACGGAAGATACAAAGGCGAATACGAAGTTACGGCCTACGGCTACGACGATGATTTATCCGTGCCCGAGGAATATGACGAATCGCTTGAATACAGATTTAAAGAAATCATTGAAGATTTTAAACCCGATGTAATTCATATTTTCGGAACTGAATATCCGCACACGCTTGCAGTATGTAAGGCTGCGCCGGACACTTCGAAAGTGCTTATCGGAATTCAGGGTCTGTGCTCTGTTTACGCAGATCATTATTTCGACGGACTGCCTGAAGAAATGTATGTAAAAGAAACATTCCGTGACCGGATAAAGAGCGACAATATCGTAAAGCAGCAGGCAAAATTTGTTAAGCGCGGCGAGTTGGAAATCGAAGCGATTAAACTGGCAAAAAATGTCACAGGCAGAACCTCCTGGGATAAAAAATACACATCCGAATACAATCCCGACGCAAAGTATTACTTCATGAACGAAACGCTTCGAAGTAACTTTTATGAGGGTAAATGGAAACTTGAAACTTGCGAGAAACACTCACTTTTCGCAAGCCAGGGAGATTACCCGATTAAGGGACTGCACGTACTGCTTCGTGCGCTGCCCGAGATTAAGAAATATTACCCGGACGTAAAACTTTACGTTGCTGGCAACAAGATTACCGGCGAAGATTCGCTTAAGAAAAAAATCTTAATCGGAACATACGGAAGATACATTAACAAGCTCATAAAAGACGGAGACCTAAGTGACAATGTTGTTTTCTTAGGTTCACTTAGTGCAGACAAAATGAAGGAGCGGTATTTAAAGAGCAATGCTTTTATATCTCCTTCGATGATGGAAAATTCACCCAATTCGCTCGGTGAGGCAATGCTTCTTTCAATGCCCGTCATATCAAGCGATGTAGGCGGTGTCAGAGATTTAATGAGCGAGGAAGAAGGATTTATTTATCCTTCGCTTGATGAGAAAGCGTTAGTTGATAGCGTTAAAAAATGCTTTGAATTAAACGGCAGCGACACGCAGAAGGAAATGTGTGAAAAGGCAGGTGCGAAAGCGCGCATTACACACAATCCCGACACGAACTTTAAACGCCTGCTTGAAATATATGAGTGTATCTCAAAATAAAATGCCCGAATAAGGACTTTGGGAAATGAAATTAACTTTTGTATCAAATTATATAAATCATCATCAGATTCCGCTTAGCAATGTGCTCTACGAGAAGCTTGGCGACGACTATGCTTTTATACAGACGGAGCCGATGGAAGAAGAGCGAATCAAGCTCGGATGGGCTGATGATTCTGACAATATTCCGTATCTTAAAAAGTATTACGAGAACGGACTTGAATGTAAAAAATTAATTATGGAATCGGACATCGTGGTGTTCGGCGGATGCGAGGATGAGTCAATTATCGAAGACAGACTCCACGCGGAAAAGCCCGTTATCAGATATTCCGAGAGACTTTACAAAGAAGGCCAGTGGAAATGCGTTTCACCGAGAGGCCTTAAAAAGAAATATCACGATCACACAAGATATTCGGATAAGCAGGTATATCTTTTATGCGCAGGCGCATATGTGGCCGATGATTTTAACATCATAAAAGCATACAAGGGCAAGAGATATAAATGGGGCTACTTCCCCGAGTTTAAGTCTTATACGGATGATGAGAGAAAGATGCGAAGGGACGAGAGAAGAAGCCATTCGAAACTTGAAATTCTCTGGGCCGGCAGACTTATAGACTGGAAGCATCCCGAGAGTGTAATTAAACTTGCAAAAACTTTGAAAGATAAAAATATTCCGTTTGAGATTTCCGTTATCGGCGAAGGAAAGATGGAAAAGGAAATCGAAGCCGCAATTGAGAAAGGCGGGTTCAGTGAAGAAATTAAACTTCTCGGAATGAAGAAGCCCGCGGAAGTAAGAGAATATATGAAAACGGCGGACATATTCCTTATCACCAGCGATTATAAAGAAGGCTGGGGTGCTGTTTGTAACGAAGCTATGAACGAAGGCTGTGTGGTTGTTGCATCACATGCGGCAGGCGCAGTTCCGACGCTTATAAAGCACAGAGTAAACGGCATGATTTTCCCTTCGGGTGATTTTGCGAAGATGGCTTTTCAGATTGAAGAGCTCTCAAAGGATCAGAAGTGGAGACTCTCCCTCGGAGAGAATGCGTACGAGACTCTTGAAAACGGCTGGAATCATGTAACCGCAGCCGAGCGACTGCTTAAGTTAAGCGAGGCGATCCTGGAAGGCAAACCATTCTTTTATGAGAAAGGTCCGTTAAGCGAAGCAAAAGTGATTCCGGAGAAAAGAATGTATCGAAAGATAGTGGGAATCGAACAGTATAGCGGATAATTATATGAGTTCACTCGTTTCGGTCATTGTACCGGTATACAATTCAACTGCATATTTAAAAAGATGTGTGGATGCCATTCTTTCGCAGACATACGAAAATCTTGAAGTAGTGCTCGTGGATGACGGCTCGACGGACGATTCCCTTAATATGTGCAGGGAATACGAAAAGTCAGATACAAGAGTAAAAGTTTTCCACAAGGAAAACGGCGGTTCTTCGAGTGCAAGAAATGTCGGCATAAAAGAGGCAACGGGCGAATACATCTGCTTCTGCGATTCGGACGATTATTACGAGCCCGATATCGTTGAAAATCTCATGAAGGTTTTCAATGAAAAAGACGACTGTGTCGTAGCTCAGTGCATGGCAGTCTGCAGATACGAGGACGGTACGCTTGAAAGCGGCCCCTTAAAAGATTCGGGCGAAATTGTACGTGAGACTAATGTTGAATACTTCAGAGAACTTCTTTTACATTTGGGCGACAGTTCATTCTGCACCAAGATGATAAAAGCTGATTTTATGAAGAAATTCTCCTTTAACGAAGGCCGACTTAACGAAGACTTCGAACTCCTTGTTTACATGCTGCAGGAGTTTGACTGCATATACACATACGAGATAACGGGATACAACATCATCCTTCGATTCGGCAGCAATACGAGAAATGTTTACAAGAATCTTTTTTATGATTGCATGATTGAAAACTCCGACATGGCTGCAAAATTGGTCGACGAGAAATATCCCTCTCTTAAGGAAGAGGCAAGAAAGTTCCAGCTTTACCAGCGACTTGATTACACACTTCACACACCTCTTTCGAAGATGAAAAACAATCCCGTGGCTACAAAGGTTTTAAAAGAACTGAAACTCTGGAGAAAAGATATAAAAGAAAATAAGTATCTTGCTGACAAGGACAGACGAAACCTTAAGATATTAAGCCGAATCCCGCGCCTTAGCAAGTGGGTTCACAATAAAATTATGTTCCTGAAAGGAAAACCTGTAGAAAAATGACCAATTGGGGACGGTTCTATTTTGGCTTTTTTTACCAGGTAGGGACAGTTCTCTGAGAATATAAAAGAAAGAAAAGAGAAGAATTAATGAAGATACTTAAGAAGCTCTCAAAGCTTCTGGACGGAAAACAGAAAAGATCATTAGTCGGACTTGTATTTCTGATGTTTATCGGAGCAATACTTGAGGCCTGCTCGGTAGCACTTATCATACCTGTTGTAACGGTGCTTTTTTCACCGAACGCAATTCAGGAAAAATGGTATCTGGCATGGGCTTATTCGGTATCGCCATTTACATCTGAAAAGGCCTTTTCGATAGCGGTATTGCTTAGCATCATTATAGCGTTTATAGTTAAGAACTTATTCCTTTTCATTGAACAGAAACTGCTGTACAGATTTATTTATTCCAACCAGTTCAGAACATCCGAGAGGATGATGAAGAACTACATCAGAAAGAATTACGAATACTATTTAAATGCCGACACAGCCGTAATTCAGCGTAATATCACATCCGATGTTAACAATATGTACGCGCTGATTCAGTCGCTGATGCTTTTGGTGTCAGAGCTTATAGTATTTGCCACTCTGATTATTCTCTGCATCGACCAGAGCCCTTTGATGACTTTGTTCTTTGCGGTTCTTTTAGGAATAACACTCCTGCTTATAAAGATTGTTTTAAAGCCCGTTTTATACAAAGCCGGCAAAGACAATCAGGACTTTTATTCGGGACTGTTTAAATGGATTAACCAGACCGTCACGGGCATAAAAGAAGTAAAAATCGGCGGAAAAGAAAAGTACTTCTCCGACTGCTACATTGAATGCGGAAAAGGATATGTAAATGCAGTTCAGAAATACACGCTTTTAAGCAATGTTCCGAGACTGATCATCGAAGTAGTCTGCATTATTGCGATTGTATTTTATCTGTTAACCATTTACTTGGAAGGTGTTGATGTTTCAAATGTTCTTGAAACAATGGGCGTATTTATTATGGCGTTGATGCGTCTCATGCCTTCCGCCAACAGAATCAATAACTGCTTAAACAACATATCTTATTTCGAGCCTTTCTTTATGGGTGTTTCGGACAATCTCCAGGATGAGATTTCCGATGAAAACTCCGAAGTTGCATCGCTTGAGAGACCTAAGGAAAAACTCGAAGTAAAAGAAAAAATCGAACTTAAAAACATTAAATACAAGTATCCGAATTCAGAGGTATATGTACTTAACGGAGCGAGTATGGATATACCCGTCGGTTCCGCTGTCGGAATCGTCGGTACCACAGGTGCGGGCAAATCCACGATTGTGGACGTTATGCTCGGGCTCTTAAAACTTGAATCCGGCGAAGTTCTTGCTGACGGAAAGGATACTCTTTCGGATGAAAACTACAGAAAGTGGCTTAAGAATATAGGCTACATTCCTCAGACCGTTTTCATGTTGGACGATTCCATCAGAAAGAATGTTGCATTCGGTATTCCCGAAGATGAAATAGACGAGAACCGTATCTGGGAAGTATTAAAAGAAGCGCAGCTTGACGAGTTCGTAAAAGGACTTCCCGAAGAACTTGAAACAGGTATCGGTGAGCGCGGTATCAGACTTTCCGGCGGACAGAGACAGCGAATCAGCATTGCCAGAGCGCTTTACGAGGATCCCGAAGTGCTTGTGCTCGATGAAGCAACGAGTGCGCTTGACGGCGATACCGAGCAGGCAATCATGGATTCGGTTAACAGCCTGCACGGCAGAAAAACGCTCATCATTATCGCACACAGACTTCAGACAATTGAGAAGTGCGATGCGGTTTACCGTATAGAAAACGGCAAAGCGACCCGCGAAAGATAATATGCCGCGGCCACGTTCAATCGGGGGAATCGGGTCCGCACGATACACCGCGGGCACGCTCCCGCTAAGATGTCGCACGTAGCGACCACTAAACTCGCATGCGCACAAGTGCTTTGCTCGTTAAGTGGCGACGGCGCCATATTACCCGCTTGTGCATCATACGGACCCGATTCCAAGCACAGAATGCACCGCGGTTTAGATTCACGGAAGAACAGCAATATGAAATATGAATTAGGCATAATAATCTCTGTAACCGATAGGGATTTAGATGAAGAAAAAATTAAAAACAGCATAGAATCCGCTATAGCTCAGGGTAAGGAAAGTATGGAAATAATCCTTGCGGCAGATTCGGTTTCCGAGAGTGTTATAAAACTGCTTTCGGAATACTCTCAGAATCAGGATGAAAAGATTAAAGTTTTACACACATCCGAAAGAAGAGGCAGAGGCGGAGCATTCAATTTAGGCTTAAGAAACTGCACATCCGAATGGGTATCTTTTATGAATGCTGGGGATACGATTTCACCTTTATTCGCTGAGAAGCTTTTAAGCAAAGCGGCAGAAGCAAATGCAGATGTTGTTGCATGTGCAAACGACTCTGACACAAACGAAACTGATGCGGCGATTTTCAAGGAAGCCGAAAGCCTTGATGAAGATGAGAAACAGGCAATTTTAATAGTCAATCCGGGCAAGGCAGAATCAAAGATTTACAAGAGAACAATCTTTGAAGAAAACGGATTATGGTTCCCCGAAAATCTTCTTTTCGAAAAGCTCGGTATCGGAAGACTGGCACTCGCGTGTGCAAAGAATTTTAAATATGTTGATGAATGCCTTTATTTCTTTGACAAGACCAAAGAAAACACAAGCGAGGAAGACCTCTTTGAAAGGCTTGACGTCATGACATATTTTATCGAGGAATGCTACAAGAGAGAAATTCTCGAAGAGTTTCCCGAAGAGGTTGAGGCAGCTTTTATTGATGACATGTATATGAAAACGCTCTTTACATATATTGCTGTAACACCTCCAAACAAAAGGAAAAAATCATTCCTTGAGATGCTGCAGAATGCAATACTTGACTGCTTCCCCGAGTTTGAGACCAATCCTTATTACTACGAAAAATATGACGACGATATAAAGGATCTGGTATCGCTTCACATCGAAGCGCCGGGTAAGTTTTTAAAGACAGTTAAAAATTTCGATTCAGTTGAATTCGAATAAAAATAGTAACCGTTAACAGTTAAAAGAAAGAAAAAAGATGAGTAACGAAGCAAAAGAAAAATGTACAATAATCGTTCCGTGCTACAACGAAGAGGAAGCAATCCCTTTGTTTTATGAGGCGACCAACGAAGCGCTTAAAGACTTTGCGCTTGATTATGAATTTCTTTTCGTAAACGACGGAAGCAAAGACAAAACGCTTGAAGTCATAAAAAAACTTGCAGAAAAAGACGAAAGAGTGCACTACGTTTCCTTCTCAAGAAACTTCGGCAAAGAAGCTGCAATGTATGCGGGCTTAAAAGAATCTACCGGCGATTATGTTGTAATCATGGATGCAGATTTGCAGGATCCGCCCGAACTTATTCCCGGAATGTACGACAGCATTATCAACGAGGGATATGACTGCGTTGCGACAAGACGTGTGGACAGAAAAGGTGAACCGCCTATAAGAAGCATGTTTGCGAATATGTTTTATTTCCTGATGCATTTTATCGCAAAGGTAGACATGGTTCCCGGCGCAAGAGATTTCAGATTTATGAAGCGGGTCATGGTTGATGCCATTGTTGAAATGGGAGAGTACAACAGATTCAGCAAGGGTATTTTCGGATGGGTCGGATTTAATACCAAATGGATTCCCTTCGAAAACAGAAAGAGAGTTGCGGGAAAGACAAAATGGTCGTTCTTCAAGCTCTTCCAGTATTCGATTGAAGGTATCGTTGCATTTTCGACAGCACCTCTTGTTTGGTCTTCAATCATCGGACTTATCTTCTGCGTGCTTGCGTTTATTGCTTTAATATTCCTCTTTGTGAGAGCGCTTGTTTTCGGAGATCCCGTCAGCGGCTGGCCTTCACTTGCATGTATGATTACGTTCTTCTCGGGCCTCCAGCTTTTCAGCGTGGGTATCATCGGAATGTATATTTCAAAGACATATCTTGAAGTAAAGGGCAGACCCATTTACATAGTGAAAGAGAAAAAATAATGGAAAAATTAATCAACAAACTTAAAGAAGAACAGTATAAAGTACCGTTTATTTCGGGAATCGTAATAGGACTTATCACACATATGTTTATGATAGTCAACAAGTTCCCGAACGGCGATTCAATGACCAACTTCTATTTTGACCAGAATATGGTTACGTCAGGAAGATGGTTTTTAACCGTGGCATGCGGCCTCTCATCGTTTTACGATCTCAATTTCGTAAACGGTCTTCTGGCAATTATATTCCTGTCGATAAGTGCTGTTTTTGTTACGAGATTTTTCGATGTTAAGAAAAAAACAACGTTAATCCTCGTACCCGCGGTAATGGTTACATTCCCCGCCGTTGCGTCAACAATGTCGTATATGTATACGGTTGACGGATATATGTTAGGACTCCTCTTTGCGGTAGTTGCGGCATACATCAGCAAGAAATACAAATTCGGATTTTTCGGCGGAATGGTTTTCCTTGCATTAAGTCTCGGTACTTATCAGGCATATGTTTCGGTTGCGATTCTTTTATGCTTGTTCGATATTATTTTTGCGGTAATCGACAACGAAGATATTTACACGCTCTGGAACAAGGGATTTAAGTACATAATGATGGGAATCGGTGGCGGAGCAATATACTATGTTGTATTGAAAATCTGCCTCTTCGCTCAGCAGAAGGAACTTGATACATATCAGGGTATCAACGAAATGACTCACATAAGTCTTTCTTCAATTCCCGAAAGACTGTACAAAATGTATTACGATTTCGTTGCTTTTGCATTCAGCGGAAGAATCTTCGTAAACAACTTCTTAACCATGATTATTATGAGTACGCTCGTATCGGCATCCATGGTTGCAATCTTTGTTTTGTTCGTAAAAAACAAAGCATTCAAAAAATGGTACAGCTGGCTGATATTATTCTTAAGCATAGGATTAATGCCTTTTGGTGCCAACACCGTGCTCCTTATGATGTCACCCGAAGGTGAATACCATCTTGTAATGAGACTGCAGTGGGTTATCTTTATCGTGGCAATCGTAATAATAGCCGAAAAAGTCATTTCTGCATTCGAAACCGTAAAAGACAAACTCATCATACCCAAAACCGTATCGGTGGTCTTGGTGGCGTTATTATGTTATAATTTTCTGTTAATGGATAACATTGCTTACTTCAATCTGCAGCAGCAGTACGAAAAGTCCTACGCATACTGTGTAAGGCTTCTTGACAGGATTGAACAGACGCCCGGATACGAGCAGGGAATGCCTATCTGTATGGTCGGAGAGATTAGTAAAAAGAATTATCCTTCGACGGAATTAACCGATAAGATAACATCCAAAATCCGAGGAACGGACGGAGATTTCTTATTCTATCGCGGCGAGCAGTATGAGGAATTTATGAGTAATTATTTGGGTGCGAAGCTCAATATTCTGACGGGTCCGTATGTCACCGACATGTATTTCTCCGAAGAATATATGGAGATGAGCTCGTTCCCGGATAAGAACAGTATAAAAATAGTTAACGGAATCATGTTTATTAAACTGGAGTAAACCAATGGGAAAAATGACCGTAATAATTCCTTCGTTTAACGAGGAAGACAATATCGAGAATACCGCCAAAGTCA
>JAFYHV010000035.1 GCA_017538995.1 Lachnospiraceae bacterium
AGACGAGGACAGATTTAATGAGCTTGACCAAAAAGCCCGTAACGGGCATGAAAGATATTTTACCCGAGGAGATGCGAATCAGGGATTACTGTATCTCCGTGATTGAAAAGACATACGAATCCTTCGGATTTTCACATATCGAAACTCCCGCGGTTGAACATATCGAAAACCTTTGTTCAAACCAGGGTGGCGAAAACGAAAAACTGATTTTCAAAATCATGAAAAGAGGCGAGAAGCTTAACCTTAACGAAGCACAGAGCGAAGCAGATTTGACGGACTCAGGTCTTCGTTATGATTTGACACTTCCTCTTTCCAGATTTTATTCAAACAACCAGGCTACACTTCCCGCACCTTTTAAAGCGCTTCAGATGGGCAGTGTATGGAGAGCAGACAGACCCCAGAAGGGAAGATTCCGTCAGTTCATGCAGTGCGATATCGATATTCTCGGTGAAGAAAGCAATCTCGCAGAAATCGAATTGGTACTTGCTACAACAACTCTTTTATCCAAACTCGGATTCAGTAATTTCAAAGTTAAGATTAACGAAAGAAGAATCCTTAAGGCAATGGCTGCATACGCAGGCTTTGATGAGGACAAGATTGACCTTGTATTCGTTATCCTTGACAAGATGGATAAGATTGGATTTGACGGCGTTAAGGAAGATTTAATCGCAAATGGTTTTGAAGCTTTCACAGTTGAAAAGTACATGGCACTTTTCGATGAGATGGGCAAAAACGGCGAAGCAAGCGTTTCAAATATTGATTTCTTAAAAGATAAATTAGGAAGCCTCCTTGATGAAAGCGTTACAGAGAACTTAAAAGAAATCTTCGCATCCGTAAATGCAGCCAAGACTGCGGATTTTACACTTGCTTTTGATCCCACACTTGTAAGAGGTATGGGTTATTATACAGGAACGATTTTTGAAATCGAAATGTCCGAACTTAACTGTGCGGTAGCAGGCGGCGGAAGATACGACAAGATGATCGGTAAGTTCACCGGCAACGATACTCCCGCATGCGGATTCTCAATCGGTTTCGAGCGAATCATTACAATCATGCTCGATAAGGGCTTTAAGATTCCCGGTGAGAGCGAAAAGACTGCGTTCCTTGTAGAGAAAACAATCTCAGGCGAGAGAATGGGCGAGATCATAAAAGAAGCAGCAGCCCTTCGTAACGAAGGCAAGGTCGTTCTTATCGCCAAGATGAACAAGAACAAAAAGTTCCAGAGAGAAACACTTGAGAAGCAGGGCTATACCGAATTTAAGAGTTTCTACGCAGAAGAATTAAAGCACTGATATGATTAAAATTTTTGCATACAAACTTGATGAAAATAATGCGGACATCTTACTTGATAAGATGTCCCTTTTGTCATTAAAAGAAAAAGAATATGTATGCAGATACAAGTATGTAAAAGACCAGCTTCGCTCACTCATTGGAAGACTGATGCTTTTTAGTTTTGCCGACAGATATACGGATGAGTGTTATAACGAAATAAACTTAATATCCGGTACCGATGATTTTACCAAAGAAAATATATCCGATATCATAATTGCTACAGACGAAAACGGTAAGGGCAGAATCGAAAACAGAAAAGATATCTTTTTTAACATATCACATTCAAAGGATTACGTTGTTCTTGCCTTATCAGATAAAGAAATCGGAATAGACATTCAGGAAATAAAACCTTTAAAGGCAAATGTTCCAAAAAGGTTTTTTACGGATACAGACAACGAATACATAGACGAGATTGAAGAAGAAAAAATCGAGCGCTTTACAAGAGTCTGGAGCGCTAAAGAGAGTTTTGCGAAGCTTACGGGAAACGGAATAGGCGAGGGGTTTGCCACATTTTATGAGGACTTCGAAAAAATGGTCATCATAGATGTTAAAACGGGAAAAGAAAAGGCAAATCTTATCGAATATTTTATAGACGGAAATTATAAATGTTTTGCTTCTGTTTACACAGGATAAAAAAAGGACAAATTGCACATAAAGTGGACAATTATTTCTACATATCGGTAAATAGACAAACAAAGACCCCAACATATATAATTATTCCGTAGGGGAATTGTACGGATGTTTGTAATTATTATTCGTAATGTTCACTATAATTCTATTTTGAGGTGACACAAATTATGAAGAATAAGGACAAATTGACGGGATTATATTTATTTGATGAATTCATAAATGTAGCGTCCAAGCGTCTGATAGAGGCAGACAAGGATGCTTTGTTTGTGTTAATTTCTGCCGATTTTTCCAAGTTTAAGTACATTAACAGGGTTTACAGTTACAGCGCGGGTGACAAGCTCATAAAAGCACTGGCAGAAGCAATATCCGGCCAGGAAGAGTGCGTGGTAGCCTGCAGACCGTATTCGGATCATATTATCGGTCTTTTCGAATACACCAAATGTGACTGGGAAGAAGAAAAAGAAAAGCTTAAAACTCTCGAAGAGGATTTCTGCAAAGCTCATAAAAAAGAGTATTCCAAAACTTCAGTGCATCTTAACATCGGTGTATGTCTGGTCGAAGACAACAACGAACCGATTACTTCCATCATCGACAAAGCAAATATTGCAAGAAGAAGCGTAAAGGGCAATTATTCAGTGCCTTACTGTCTGTATACCCAGAAGCTTCAGGTGCTTAAGGAAGCAGAATCAAGACTTATTCCTATTTTTGAAAAAGCTTTGGAAAATGATGAAATTCTCGTTTACATGCAGCCTAAAATCAGTGTAAAGAAGGGCGGCATCAGAGGTGCTGAAGCGCTTACAAGACTCGTGGATGATGACGGCGAACTGATTCCTCCCGAGATTTTCATACCCGTGCTTGAGAATTCGGGCAAGGTAATCGATCTTGACTGGTTTGTAATGAAATATGTTTTCAAAAAGATAGATGAATGGCTTGCCGAAGGCAGAACTGTTGTACCTATTTCGGTAAATCTTTCCAAACTTCATTTTTATCATGATTCGCTTGTTGAAGATATCATGAGAGAGTTTGAAAAATATGATTTCTCGCCCGAGTATGTCGAATTTGAAGTTACAGAGTCTGTATTCTTTGAAGAAGCAGAACTTATCATAGACAAGATAGAGCAGCTTCGAAGTCATGGATTTAAGATTTCCGTAGATGATTTCGGTGCAGGATATTCATCCTTAAACCTTATCGGTATTTTGCCTGTAGACATCATCAAACTTGATAAGGGATTCATCAAAAATTCCCTTAACAACAAAAAGGGTATGGATATCATAAAAGGTCTTATCCGTATTCTTAACGAAATTGAAATGGATATTGTCTGCGAAGGTGTTGAGACAAAGGATGAAGAAAAGATTGTATACGAGTTTGGATGCGATGCAATGCAGGGATTTTTGTACGATCGCCCGATTCCCATCGATACATTTGAAGACAA
>JAFYHV010000036.1 GCA_017538995.1 Lachnospiraceae bacterium
GCATATTTGCTCATCTTGAAGAAATATGCTTCCTCTTTTGCTGCTTTTACTTCTCTGCCGCAGTCGGGACATTTGCCGTCAACAAGCTGAGCCTGAGTCCAGAAAGATTCACAGGGAGTACAGTAAAGACCTTCGTATGAGCCCTTGTAAATATCGCCCTGCTCATAAAACTTTTTGAACATTTTCTGGACCTGTTTTTCATGATAGTCATCTGTGGTTCTGATGAAGTGGTCGTAGGAAATGTTAAGACATTTGCAGATGTCTTTGATTTCTCCTGCAACACCGTCTACAAACTGCTTGGGTGTGACGTTCGCTTCTTCTGCCTTTAATTCGATTTTCTGACCATGTTCGTCGGTACCTGTCTGGAAGAAAACATCATAACCCTGTTTTCTTTTAAATCTGGCAATACAGTCTGCGAGCACGATCTCGTAGCTGTTGCCTATATGCGGCTTGCCGGATGTATATGCAATTGCCGTTGTGATGTAGTATTTGTTGTCTGTCATTTTTTCTCTCCTATTTGTTTAGGTCTGTCCCCGTGGTTCTTTTCGAACCGGAAGAACCGTCCCTATGGTTCGTTTTTAAAATATTCTGATATTGTGTCGCGGTCGGCTGCGATGCTTCCCTGAATCATCTGCTCGCTTCCACCACCTCTGGCATTTAAACTTTCACGCATTTTTGCTGCCAGGTCTTTAAGTGAAATGCCAGTAAGGTTTTCGTTCTTTCCTGCAACGAATCTGTAGCCGTCATCGGTTTTTTCAAACATTACTATGATGACTTTTTCGGCTTCGTTTATGTTGTCGTTTATTAAAGCCCTTGCCTGAATTTCGTCTATCGAATCCGCGAAATAAACAATGTGTGTCGACTCCTGCATTCGAATGGTGTTTTTAAGTTCTTTTTCGAGCATCACGGTAATCTGTCTTTTAAGAGAAACTTTTTCCTCGTGTGCTTCGGTAAGCTTCACATTCATTCTTTCTGCGGCTTCTGCACATCTGCCTCTTTCGCAGGAAAGAATTTTCATTGTGCCTTTGTTGTCGTCGTGAAGCGCTATATAATCTTTTACGGCATCGATTCCGGCTTTAAGTGTAAGTCTCATGCCTCCTCTGTGAGGGAAGAAATCAACTATTTTGACTAACTGTATCTGTGCACTTGAGTCAAGGCACGGAGCACAGCAGGCGCAGACATCGTAACCGTCTATTATTACTAGTCTTAAGTTTTCGCTGATGTCGAGTTTACTTCTGTAGCTAATCTTTTCCGCTTCTTCGCTTGAAGGAAGAATTGCGTAAATCGGAACGTTTTCGGAGATTGCCACATTGGCTTCCATTTCTATTTCTTTTAGGGCCTCTGCCGATACCGGTCCGTCGACATCCATTATCGCTTCAATGCTGACTATACTGCCGTCATCGTTTCTTACTTCCGAAAGATGAAAGCCGACATTGTCGTAGCCGAATCTCGCATGAATCAGGCCGCAGATTAAGTGCTCTGCGTTGTGGTTCTGCATGCGTCTGAAGCGAAGATTTAAATCTATCTTCTGCAGTACTTTCGTATCTGCCTTAATTTCACTTTCAAGGAAGTGAACTATTTCACCGTCTATTTCCTGAACGTCTATTACTTTTACGTCGTCAAAAAATCCTTCGTCGCATTTCTGCCCGCCGCCTTCGGGAGCAAAAATCGTCGAATCGGTTATCACTTCAAAATAATCTTCATAACCTTCTTTATTCGATTTTTTACAGTCTGTAACGGTTGCCTCGTTTGAATCAACGAAAGCATCCGTATCAAAAATCTTGGAAGTTTTCATATCATTAAACACATGGTGTCAGGCACCTTTGGAGCCAGCCACCATTTTACGAAATACGGACCGGACTGATTTTAGCCCGGTCCGATTTAGTCGAAAGTAAATAAATACAATCAATAAAAATTATCTTCCTGTAGGAATGAAAGGCTTAATAGCCTCAGCAAGCTGAGATACAGGCATAGTCTGTAACCATACTTTTCCGGGTCCTGTAAGTTTGGTATTGAAGAAGCCTTCACCACCAACGAGCTTATTGCCTAAGCCGCCCTTAACAGTCTCGATATCCATAGTAACTGTGCCTTCCATAACTGCAAGTGAACCGGTATCAACTAACATAACCTGTCCGGGTGCAAGATCGTACTCGATCATGGAACCGTCGATCTCAAGGAAAAGATCGCCGCTGCCTGAGAACTTCTGCATTACAAATCCTTCGCCGCCGAGAAGGCCTGCGCCGAATTTCTTCTGGAATGTTGTTTCCATTTCAACTGTTGTAGCTGATGCAAGGAAAGATTTCTTCTGTGCAACGATTGTCTTTCCGCCTTCAAGACTAACTGCAAGGATCTTTCCGGGAACGCCTGTTGTGAATGCGATCATTCCTTCGCCGCCCTGAGCGGTGTAAACGTTTTCGAAAAGAGCTTCGCCGGTAAGAGCTTTACCGAACATCTTGCCCAAGCCACCGGACTGTGTCTTCATCTCCATGTTAGGAGTCATCCAAGCCATAGCTCCTGCCTGACACTTAACACTCTCATTTGCTCCCATGTTGCAGATTACAACGGGAAACGGTTCGCCTTTTACTTCATAAGTCATAAAATTACCCCTCCTATTTGTGGTATAGTGATTTAGTTTCGTATACAGGTTCGCATGTTAAATTTACCCCAAGCTTCCTGAATACATTTTTATCCACGTGTGAAAGAATCACACTTGAATGCACCTCTGAACCCCTTAAATTATGAATCTGTTCGATTGCTGCTCTTGCGTCCGGGTCTTCTGCCGCACATATTGAAAGAGCGATTAAAACTTCATCCGTGTGAAGTCTGGGGTTTCTGTTTCCTAAATGGTTTACTTTAAGATCCTGGATAGGTCCTAAAGTAGTAGCTTTTATGAGCTCTTTTGAATCATCGATTCCCGCAAGTGCTTTTAATGCATTAAGAAGCATTGCACTTGAAGGTCCGAGCAGTTCGCTCGTCTTTCCCGTGATGATTCTGCCATCAGGAAGTTCAATAGCTGCTGCAGGTTCACCTGTTGCCTCAGCCTTAACCTTGGCTGCGGATACAACCTTACGGTCGTCCACGGTGATTCCCGCCTGCTTCATAAGCAGCTCTATTTTATAGCACTCTTCTTCGTCTGCTATACCCTGTCGACGCTGGCAAAGAGCGCTGTAATATCTTCTGATAATTTCCTGTTTGGAAGCTTCGCAGCATACTTCGTCGTCGATGATTCCGAAGCCTGCCATGTTAACGCCCATGTCGGTCGGTGATTTGTAAGGTGATTCACCGATAATCTTATCAAACATTGCGTTAAGTACGGGGAATACTTCCACATCTCTGTTGTAGTTAACTGTCGTAATGCCGTATGCCTCAAGATGGAACGGGTCAATCATGTTGACATCCTGAAGGTCTGCGGTTGCGGCTTCGTAAGCAAGGTTTACGGGATGTTTGAGCGGGAGATTCCAGATAGGGAAGGTCTCGTACTTCGCATAACCTGCTTTGATGCCCCTCTTGTATTCGTGATAAAGCTGGGAAAGGCATGTAGCCATCTTGCCCGATCCGGGTCCCGGAGCCGTGATTACGACGAGTGAACGTGATGTTTCGATATATTCGTTCTTTCCGTATCCCTCATCACTTACGATGAAAGGAATGTTGGAAGGATAACCTGCGATGGGATAATGTCTGTAAACCTTAAGGCCGAGTGACTCGAGCTTCTTCTGATAAGCCACTGCACTGGGCTGTGATGCAAAATGTGTTAAGCATACGCTTCCTACATAAAGACCGTAGCCTCTGAATGCATCTATAAGTCTTAAAACATCAACATCATATGTGATGCCGAGGTCTGCACGCATTTTGTTCTTTTCGATGTCTGCAGCGGAAATAACGATAACGATTTCTGCCTCGTCTTTTAACTGCGAAAGCATCTTGATCTTACTGTCGGGCTTAAATCCCGGAAGTACTCTGGATGCATGGTAATCGTCGAAAAGTTTGCCTCCGAATTCAAGATAAAGTTTGCCTCCGAAAAAATCTATTCTTTCTTTGATTTTTTCAGACTGCATTTTAAGATATTTATCGTTGTCAAAGCCAATTTTGTTCATCATGCTTACCCCTTTTCAAAATCTCTTTAATTATAATAAAAATCGGTTTCATAATCAAGAAAAAGAAAAAAGAACCGAAATGCTCCGGTTCTTTTATTTTTATCGTTTATAAAAAGATTAGTCGTTGATTCCTGTATCCTTTAAAAGTTTGATAACATCGCCGACTGTTTCGATATTTTCAAGATCATCCTGGGGCATTTCGATTCCGAATTCTTCTTCGAATGCCATTACGAGTTCAAACAAATCAAGAGAGTCTGCACCAAGGTCATCCTTAAAAGATGTTTCTTCTGTGATTTCAACTCCCTGAAGATTAAGCTGTTCAATTATAATCTCTTTTATTTTATCAAGCATTGTGACACCTCTTTATATATTTTCTTTCTCTTTAGTCTTGCCTTAACGACTATGAGTATATTATCAGTATATTTCTTTGTCAACCACAATTTTTTATTTTAGGATTTTTTTATAAAAGGGCTTTGTAGACGTCGCTCTTCGAAATTCCCCTGTCCTTTGCTACCGCTTTCATGGCTTCTTTTTTGTCCATTCCCGCATCCAGATAAATCTTCATATGGTCTTCCAAAGACACTTCCTGCCAGTTCTTTTTCTCTTTTTCTTTTTCCTCGTTGCGGTCAAGCCCTTCAAGGACAAGCACGAATTCGCCCTTGGGCTCATTCTTCTCATAATATTCGATAGCTCCGTCAAGATCAAAGCGGAGAACCTCTTCGAATTTTTTGGTAAGTTCTCTGCAGACTGCAATTTTACGAGTGTCTCCGAGCGCATCCTTAAGTTCTGCCAATGTATTCTTTAAATGGTGCGGAGCTTCGTAAATGATAAAAGTTCGGTATTCTTTTTTAAGGTCTTCAAGCACTTCTTTTCTTTCTTTTTTATCCGAAGGAAGAAATCCTTCAAAAGAAAATCTTCTTGTGGAAAAGCCCGAAAGCGTAAGTGCGCAGATGCATGCGCAGGGGCCGGGCAGGGAAGTTACCTTTATGCCCTCTTCATGGCACATTTTAACAAGCACTTCGCCGGGATCGGATATACCGGGCGTGCCTGCGTCGGAAATAAGTGCAATATTTGTTCCTTCTTTTAATTTGTCGATGAGTGTGTACGCTTTTTCGGTCTTGTTGTATTCATGGTAGCTTGTCATCGGCACATGAATATCAAAAGCGTTCATCAGTTTCATCGAATTTCTGGTGTCTTCGGCTGCGATTAAATCAGCTTCCCTAAGTGTCTCGAGCACACGCTCGGAGATGTCTTTAAGGTTGCCTATCGGAGTCGGACACAAATACAAAATACCTGCCATTATGCTTCCTCATATATTTTGCTGACTTCAGGTGAATAGTTGCCGTTTTCATCATAAATAATCAAAGGCTTTTCGATTCTCATGCCTGTAGCGGCACATTTAACGCCCTCGATTAAAATCATATTGGGCTCGGAATCGACTCTCGGATAAACCACGCGAAGTCTCTTGGGCTCTAATTTGTTTTCCTTCATTTTTACGATGATTTCGTCGAGCCTGTCGGGTTTATGCACCATGAAAAATCTGCCGCCGTTTTTTAAAAGAAACGATGATACGGATAAAACATCATTTAGAGTACATTTTATCTCATGCCTTGCTACCGCTTTGCTTTCATCCGGATTAACCAGTGCTTTGCCCGGTATCATGTAAGGCGGATTGACTGTAACAGCATCAAAGGATGCGTTTGCACAGATGCCTTTTAAGTTATTCAAGTCTTCGCAGAGAACTTCAATCTTCTCTTCGAGGCTGTTTAGGATGACGCTTCTTTTAGCCATATCGGCGGACTCTTCCTGAATCTCAACCGCGGTAAAATGCTCTGCTTCGGTTTTTGCTGATAAAAGAATCGGAATAACTCCGGTGCCCGTGCAGAGATCCATGACTTTGTCGCCTTTTTTTAGTCTTACAAACTCGGTTAAAAGCACCGCGTCCATACCAAAACAAAAACGGGTAGAGTTCTGGATTATACTGTACCCGTTTCTTTGAAGCGAATCTATTCTTTCGTTTTCCTTAAGTAAATTATTCATCACCGTTTCGTCTGGGTCTTGATTCGCGACGGTTGTTGTGATAGTGGCCGCCGTTTTTCTTCTGAGGATTGCCCGATTTTTTCTTATCCGATTTTTCAGGTCCGGGACCGTTCTTTTCCCAGTCCTTCTTTTCTTTCTTCTTATTCTTGCCTTCGAAAGAACCGTTATTCTTTTTGTCGAACTTCTTGCCGGAATTGCGGTCGTTCTTGGGAGATCCTAAAATCTCTTTTCTTTCCTCTTCCTGCTCTCTTTCGGTCTCAATGATGTCTTCCTGTTCCTGCTTTTCAAGAAGCTCGAGCGCCTTTAAATCTTCCTCGTTTAATGTCTCTTCTTCCTTGTTATCCTTGTGGGATTTCTTCTTGAAGTAGAGTTCGGAAGCGTTGTATTCCCTGATTTCTTTTTCGTCTTTTATTTCAATGACTACTCTGACCTTCTGTCTTAAGACATTGATGCTGACAACTTCTCCCTTGAAGCCGTCGTTGGTGCTGACGGTATCGCCTACACCGGGCATAGTCTTATTGAGTTCTTCGTAAGTTTCTTCCTCGTTTTTAAGGCAGCACATAAGTCTTCCGCAGACACCTGAAACATTTGCAGGGTTAAGCGAAAGGTTCTGCTCTTTAGCCATTTTAATGGAAACTGGAGCAAATTCGTGAAGATATGAATGACAGCAGAATTCTCTGCCGCACATGCCTACGCCGCCGAGTAATTTAATCTCGTCTCTTACACCGATCTGTCTTAATTCGATTCTGGTTTTAAATACGGCTGCTAAATCTTTTACGAGTTCTCTAAAGTCTATACGGTTGTCCGCAGTAAAATAAAACATGAGTTTTTTACGGTCGAATGTGTACTCCGCCTCCACCAGTTTCATGGGGAGCTCATGCTTTGCAATCTTTTCCTTGCAAATTTTATATGCTTCTTCTCTTACGGCGAGATTATCTGCCTCCTGCGCATCATCCTCAGCTGTTGCTATACGAAGGATGGGCTTTAAAGGTCTTACAATATTCTCTTCCGCAACTTCTCTTTTTTCTCCTATTACGGTTCCGTATTCCATGCCTCTGGCGGTCTCTACTATTACATGGTCGCCCTTTTTCATTTCAAAATCGAGCGGATCGAAATAATAAAGTTTTCCTGCCGTACGGAAACGCACACTGACTACTTCTGCCATACTAACCTTTCTGTCAATTTCCCTTGATGACTTCGAGCAACAAAGTCATGCAGGTTTCGAAATTTGCTTTTGCTTTTATTCTTGCTTTGGCCTTTTCGAGTGCTTTTACGATATCATCAATTTTCTCGTAGCTCGTCTTTTTGGCCACTGATTTAATATACTGTATTTCCTGTTTGAATACAAGGTCATTAACGTCGTTCGTTGCTTTGAACAAAAGAACGTCCCTGTACCATACAGAGAAAATATCAAGGTAATCTATCTCGTCGTACTTGTATTCCTTAATCTTGTTGATGGCTTCCATGATGTCGGGAGCATCCATCTCGTTGATGTGCTTAAGGAGTGATACGGCTTCGGTTTTCATCTTGTCGAAATCCTCATTCATAATGAGCATTTTCGCCTTACCGAAGTTACCCTGTGAGAAAGATACCGCAATATCTGCCTTGTAATCGGGAATCTTGAATTCCTTCATGAGATATTTCTTTAAGATCTTTTTCTCAACGGGCTTAAGCGCGAGCTTTACACATCTTGACTGAATTGTCTGTAAAAGCTTTTCCTTGGATGTGGTAAGAAGAATGATAACCACATATTCGGGCGGCTCTTCGAGAGTCTTTAAAAGCATATTCTGAGCCAGTTCATTCATGATCTCGGCTTCGTTGATAAGATAGATTTTATATCCGCCTTTGAAAGGCTTTGTGTTTATATCTTTTACGACCTGTTCTTTGATGTCGTCAACGCTTATAAGGCCCGGCTTGTCATGAACAATGTTGTAAAAATCCGGATGGGCATTGTTTTCCATCTGCAGGCATGACTGGCATTTGCCGCAGGGCTTTTCGCCCTCGCCTTCGCATAAAAGAGCCTCGGAAAAGACTCTCGCGATGAATTCCTTTCCGCTTCGCATCTCACCTTCGATGATGTATGCATGCGCAACCTCTCCGGTACTTATTGCTTTTTTAAAATATTCGGTTAAATGGTCCTGTCCAATAATGTCTTCAAATCTTGCCATAGTCATTCACCTTTAGTAATCCCCAATAAAAGTTCCTATGCTTCCATACTTAAAACATATTCACGTACACTGTTTATGCAATCTTCGAGAACGTCGTTCACAAATACTTTTTCGATTCCCGCACTTCTGACTTTATCTTCACTGAAGTCTGCGGAATCTGCCAAAAATCTTCTGCACATTTCATCGTATTTCGGATTGGGCTGAAGTCTTTCTCTTTTAAGAGCTCGCTCAAGTCTTACGCCGTCATCCACGTCAATCATTACGGGTACGACTTTGTCTTTGCCGAAGTAGTTTCTTATCTGAACGTAAGATTCGAGTGTGCCGATTACGATGTAACTCTTCTCGTCAAGTTCGATGTCGCCGTCATCCACGGTCATGTATTTCCATATTCCGAAAACGGTATTGTATGCTCTCGATTCGACGATTTTGCCTTCTTCGTGAAGCTTGATAGCCTGTGCTTCGTCGATGAAAAAATATTCTCTTCCGTTTACTTCGCCTTCTCTGATAGGTCTTGTAGTATACGTTACGAGCTGATTCAGTTTAAGTGACTCATCAGCCAGAAGTCTTTTATAAACAGTATCTTTGCCGGAAGAACTTTTTCCGCAGATACAATAAATCTTTCCCATTTAAATCTTTTAAAACCTGTTCGGTTCTTTTCCCCTTAGTAGTAATTATTGAAGGTAGAAGAGCACGCCGAGTGTGCCGGGTCCACAGTGGCTCGTGATAACGCCGCCTGCCTGTGTCTCAAGGATTTCGTCAAAGTAGTTGAGTTCCTTAAGATAGTCAACGACGGGCTGAACCAGTTCGTGATCCATCGAGCAGTATGTAACGAATACTCTTCTTTTATCAGCTTTAAGCAGATCTTCTTTCATATCGTCCACGTATGAAATAAGTACCTTCTGCATTTTTCCTCTGTACTTGGTGCCTACGCCCATCTTACCCATTTTAACTTCAATCCTGGGCTTTAATTTAAGTGCGTTTGCAAGGAGTGCGGTAACCGCGTTGCATCTGCCGCCTCTTGAGAGGAATACGAGCTGATCGAGCACGAAACTTGCTCTGACTTTATCTCTTGCGCCGTTGATTGCTTCGTAAATTTCTTCTGCGCTCTTGCCTTCGTCACGCATTTCGCAGGCTCTTATTACCTGAAGTCCGATACCTGTGGAAAGGTTCATGGAGTTAATAACATAAACCTCATCATAATCGAGTTCCTGTGCAGCAAGGCGGATGACGTTACATGTGGTACTCATGTCTTCAGAGATACCGATGAAGATAACTTCGTCTCCGGCTTCCTTGTGAGGCTTTAAGTGATCCATTGTCAGTTCAATGCTGGCTGCGGATGTCTTGGGAGTGGTTTTGTTTTTGTTTGACCACTCAATTATTTCTGCGGCGGTTGTATCAACTCCGTCAAAATAACTCTTGTCATCCATAATGATGCAAAGAGGAATAATTTCAATCTGATATTTTTCGATTAATTCTTTTGAAAGGTCGCAGGTGCTGTCTGCTATAATTACTGTCTTGCCCATCTTGTTTGCTCCTTTTCTCATAGTTAA
>JAFYHV010000037.1 GCA_017538995.1 Lachnospiraceae bacterium
AATAATAAGCATGGTATGCTTGATGGTGGCTGTCAGTTCGTTGTAAAGACCTCTTTTTAGAACATTTTTAAATGTTTCACTGAAATACGTAATTACGAGTTCGTCAATTAAAAGGAAAAAAGCAACCGCAAGGTAGGTATCACTGTGCCAGAACGCGATTTCCCTGTGGCGGATAAAATATGCAACAACATAGGAAATCTGGAGACAAATAATCTCCAGCAATATAAAATCCCAATGCTTAAGCCATCCCTTAGGCTTCTTTCTGTACATATTCTCCCTCTTCCCCTCAGCTGCTTTATACAAAAATCATTTATTACTGAATTTTATTATTCTTCTTCCTCGGAATTACCGTAATTTCCATAGTAATTACCGTAATATTTGCCGTAGTATCTTCCATAATACTTGCCGTAGTATTTTCCATAGTATCCCTTGTTGTTAAGCGCTACTTCGTTGAGCACGCATCCTAAAATCTTGCATCCTGCAACATCAAGCTGCTCCATACTCTTTCTGGCAAATCTGTAACTGATTGCACCGGACTTAACAACCATTATTCCGCCGTCACACTGTTTGGAAACAATTGCGGCATCGATTACGGAACCAACGGGAGGTGTATCCACGATGATGACATCATACAGTTCTTTTGCTCGGTCCATAAACTGAACAAATCTGTCGCTTCCCAAAAGTTCACTGGGGTTAGGCGGTACGGGACCTGCAAATACAAGATAGAAATTAGGCACGTCCGTAGAGCATAAAACATCCTCGAACTGAACTCTGCCGATAAGAAAATGTGAAAGTCCGTACTGAACACGACCTTTTTTATAACGGCTCTTCATAATGGATTTACGAAGATCGGCATCGACAAGGAGTGTTTTCTTTCCTGCCTGCGCAAAACTTAATGCAAGCTCAAAAGAAACCGTACTCTTTCCTTCGTCGGGTGTTGTACTCGTAAAAAATACGGTCTTAACGTCCGAACCCGAAAACTCTATATTTGTACGAAGCGTTTTAAATGCTTCCTGTGTTCTGAAATCAAGTTTTTTCTGTTTAAGTGATAATTCCTGCATGTCTAGCTCCTCCTTGCTTTCTTTTTCTTTTTGGATGTGTCTTCGTCATCCTGCATAAGAGGAATCATTGCGAGTGTGGTCATGCCGAGATATTTCTCAACGTCTTCACTCGTTTTGATTGAATCGTCAAAGTAAAATCTTAAAGTAAGAATGCCTGCCATAATTACAACACCGATTGCAAAACCGATGAGTGTGAATTTCTTCTTGGAAGGCTTTGAAGGCGAGGTCGGAAGATTGGCAACGTCAACCACGTTAACCGCTTCAATATCCATTACCGACTGGATCTGAATTGCAGCCACATCACGAATGGCATCAGCAATAATGCGTGCTCTCTCGGGATTGGCATCTTCCACGCTTATACTGATGATACGTGTCTCTTTGGTATTGCTTACAGATACTTTTCCGACAAGCTGATTGTAGCTTTCGGGAAGCTGAAGATCTTTTATAACCGTCTCAAGCACGTAACGGCTTGTAATAAGAGCTTCAAAGTCCTTTGTAAGCAGTGTTGAGAGCTGTGTATCGGAATAAGTTAACGTATCGTTTGAACTGTTTTTACTTAAAATATAAATCTTGGTGGAAGATTTATACTGAGGTGTGATAATAAATGCGCTGATCGAAAAACCGATAGCCGCCGTAATTATACCTGCTATTGCAATAAGCCAGAGCCAGTGCAGAAGATACATGAGTATTTCCGCTACGTCAATTTCCTGCTCATCGTCTTTTTCTTTTTGATAAATGATTTTATCCATTCTTTTTTCCCTGTTTCGTTTTTCTTTAAGTTGAATTTTTAGTCCAGTTCGAATAAATCAATGGCGTTCTTAAAAAGAATTTCATCAACATATTCTTCTTCATATTTCGAATAGAGATACTCGGCACACTTTTTCATACGGGGAGCCCTGTTTGAAGTGTCGTGTGCATCCGTTCCTATCATATCTACAAGCTTTCTTCGAAGCAACCCTTTTACGAACTGTTTTGTAAGAAATCCTGCATCTCCGGTAACGCTCGAAGCATTAACCGTTATCACGGCGCCGACTGCTTTTAAGTGTTCAATCTTTGAAGTATCTTTTCTTAATTCAAGATATCTTTCAACATGCGCCAGTATCGGAGTAAATCCCATGCTCTGTACCGTTTCGATGCCTCTTCGGATTCTCGAATATTCATCGTCCGGGTAAAACTCTATCAGCAGATTATCCGTTCCGTTAATGCGGTTTATCTTTCCTTCTTCAAATGCCTCTTCCACGTCGCTGAAATACATTACTTCATTTCCGAGATATAATTTTAAGGAGATACCTTCTTTTTCGGCTTTTGTTCTTATTTCTTCCAGTAGTTTTTCTGCGGATTTTGGCGAAACATTGTGATGCCCCTTTTTAAAATGAGGGGTTGCAATCATCCTTGTGATGCCTTCGTCTTTTGCGGTTTTTAGCATTTTTAACGTGCTGTCAAATCCGTCGGAACCGTCATCAACATTTGGAAGAATATGACAGTGGATATCCACCAGTTCTTTGGCGGGATAATAATCCGTCATTAATTCATTTCCTCATTTTCTTTAGACAAATCCACCATCTCAATTTCTTCATCCGAATATGCATACTTTTCTCTGTAATTCATATGAAGATCAATGTCGGATTTTGTATGACTGATACTTTCGACAGGTTCATCGCTTACAGCTTCGGTGTTGTTTTCGGGTGTATCGAGAGTTATCTCTTCGTCCGAAACTTCCGTTTCCTCAAGCTGGCTTAAATTAAATCCGTCGTCTGCGGTCTGCACCGGCTGGTAAGTATTTTTAGTTACCTTCTTCTGAATGATTCTGAAACCTCTTTGAATGCCTCTGCCGGCAATTCCCAGTCTGTCCCAGGTTAACTTCAAAAGAAGTATTACCAGTATCGCTACGGCAAATAAACCGAGAATGATAAATGATTTTGTATTTTCATTCTGCCATGGTTTTTTTGCTACCGCATTTACATTTTCTGTATTTACATTACCGGGTACATTTTCCGCGTTATTTTCAGTCAGAACATTTTCTTCTGTTGACGTCTCTTCTGCGGGTTCGGTCGTTGTTTCTAAAGAAACTTCTTCCGTATTCTCTGTAACTTCGGCAGTGTCTTCGGGTTCTTCAGGCTCCTCAATTTCGGGAGCTTCCATATTTATGGTGATTTTGTATTCAAGAGGAGTTCTGTTATCCTGCGTAATTAAAAGTGTAATTTCGTTTACGCCTGCTTCAAGACCTTCTGTATCGGAAACAATCTTAAAACCTTCAGGAACACTGAACTCAAAATTTTCCGTATATAAAATATCTAATGTATACTCTTTTACGTCCGTGGAATAATCGGGAAGCATTTCCCCGTTAAACATAATGAATTCGGGAGCATCTGCCGCAGGTGCCGCAATATGAACGGGAACTTCGGGGAATTCTATAATTTCAAGCGCTCCGCCGTTATTGTCGGTCAGTGTTGCGTTTTCAACTTTTACGGATGTTTCTCCGCCGATTACAGCATGGAAAGTAATCATTACTTTTACCCTTCCGCCGTCAGCTGAAGTACCGCTTACGCTAACTTTGCCGTTTCCGCCTTCGTTGGCTCCTCCGACATATGTCAGATAATTTTCGTCATATACGATTACTGCTTCGTAATCGCCTGTTTTTTCTCCGTTGTCTCCGCCTAAATAAACGCCGATATTAAAATCCTGTCCGGATGTGGCGTTGTACTCCGTGGAGCCGGTATAGACAATTCCTTTTGCTTCTGCAGAAATGTCATAAGCAAAAAAAACAGCAATCGCAGTTATTAACCCCGCTACGATTGTAGTCATTTTTGCCCATGAAATTCGTCTATCTTTATTTTTTGCTTCCCTTTTTACATCAAACGAAAGAGTTTTCAAACCTTCGTCCTCTTTTTCTTAATTATGTCTGAATCTTTCAGTAAAACATTTTTAATATATGAAAAACATCCATACATTAAAAAACATTATGCGAATATGAAGTCTTATGTGAATATCTTTCAAAAAATCGGGCCTGCCCCGCCGAAACGAGGCAGGCCGCCACACTTTAAAACATCATGCATAATGATTTAAGGCAAAGAAATTATTCTATGCCAAAAGGTTTTTTAGGCTCTGAACTTCTTAAAGCAGATTGCAGCACCGAATAATGCTACAAGACTAAGAAGACCTGTCACTGCTACAGTTACCCCTGTCTTAGGTGCAATTTTACCCTTAACAACGATAGCTACGGGTGATAATGATTTAAATGTACCGGTAACTTTTCCGTTTAAGAGTTCAACGACTCTGATACTCTCCCATGTACCATCTGCTTTCTTATGAAGAATAGCGATGTTCTGTCCGGGATTTAATACAGAAGTAACGATTGTAATATCGGTATCTCCGTTAAGAGTCTTAGTAAGGCTGAACACTTTGATTACCTGAGCGTCATCCCCGAAAAGCTTTTTAGCTGCTGCTCTGGCTTCTTCCCAAATATCTTCACCTACTGCTGAAACAGGAACATCTTCGCCTGTAGCAGTAATATATGATGAAACATCAAGTCCTGATCCGCCGTTTCCGGAATTTGTAGTTGTTGACGGACTGGGTGCAGCGATTGCAGTTAATGAAAAGCTCAGGCCAAGAGCTATAGCTGCAACGGTAGCAATTAATTTGGAAAACTTTTTCACTGGCATGTCCTCCTTTCTTAGATTGTGTGGCTGTATGAAGTAGTTTCATTAACCTCATAGATAAACTTATGTTACCCTCATAACTGCCTTATGTCAATTAAAATGTGAACATTTTGTTAAAAGTTTAATGTTTTAATTGATAAAATAATTATTTTTATATATTATTTATATTTTCGGCAAAATTCTGTCCTTTTTTTGACCTTTTGCGTCTGTATTTTTCCCCTAAAACGTAAAAAAGACAGTCATTTCTGAACTGTCCTTTTTAGAGAAGGTATTTCTTCTTATGGGGTATAGCAAAAAACTATAATGTATTGGGGGGTTACAAGTAATAATATACCCTCCCACCTACTATTTCGCAATCCGCGAAATTCACAAACTTGTCAATGGTTTTGCATTTTCTTTGTGCAATATTACCAAGCGACGCCCGGATTCATGACATTGTTGAAGGTTTTCTCGAACTCTTCACGCGTAATTCGCTCTTTTTCCATAA
>JAFYHV010000038.1 GCA_017538995.1 Lachnospiraceae bacterium
GAAAGAGCCTACGATGAAACATTCGGCGACCAGATTGGCTGGTCCGTATCGACCGATTATTTTGACAGTACGGAAAGTTCGGGAGTTTTATTTATAGGTGCGGAAGAAGGCCCTGCTTTGTTATATGAAGATAATTTATTTGCAGCATGCATGAATAATACGCAGAATGCGATATTAAATCTTTATCCGGTATTTAACCTGACGACTTCAACACTTAGCGTTTCGGCAGAAAATTTTAAAGAAGGTGAGGAACTTTCATTATCAATAGATACAAATCGAACAGATGATTATTCATTGAAATTTGAAAAGAAAAACGAAGACGGAACATTTACCGAAATAAGTGCTGCTCCGACAATTGCCGGAGATTACCGCGTAACCGTTATTTATCCCGAAACCGATTCACTTTTGGCAGAGGGTGAATATGGTATGGAGATTAAACAGAGAGGCTATACGGAAATATCAGCCAGTGCCGAATTTTCAATAAGTTCGGATGCTGTTCTTTCATCCAAACCTGCAGCAAAATCACTCACATACAACGGCTCTTCGCAGGAACTTGTATCTGCAGGCACAGCTTCGATAGGCGAACTTCGTTACAGTCTTTCAGAAGAAGGTGAATACACAACCACAGTACCTTCGGCAAAGAATGCGGGCAAGTATACAGTCTGGTACATGGTAAAAAGTTCAGATGGTAAAGCTGATATTTCACCTGCAAGCATTGATGTTACGATTGCTCCTAAAACAGTAGGCCTGGTTTGGTCAGGTTCATCTTATGAATACGATGAAGCCTCACATTGTCCGAGTGCTACAGTTACAGGACTTTGCGAAGGTGATTCGTGCAATGTGACGGTTTCAGGCGCACAGACTGAGGCAGGTACTTATACCGCAACCGCAACGGCTCTTTCAAACTCGAACTATGCTCTTCCGAGTGCGAATACAACACAGTTTACAATTACTGAGAAAGCAGAAGAAGAGGAAGAAGAGAAAGTAAAGGAAGAAGAGGAAGAGAAGGAAGAAAAAGAGAAAAAGGAAGAAAAGAATGATTCTAAAAAGGCAGACGGAAAAGTAAGCGTTTCCATGGCAGGCTTCTACTACGGCGGAAAAGCAACTTCACCCGTAATTACATCATCCACAAATGATACTAAAAATGCCAAAGTTTCCTACAAAGTAGCAGGAAGCGGTGACGGTTCATACAGCCCTTCGGTTCCTACCGAAGTAGGCACATATACCGTAAAAGTAACTCTTCCCGCAAACGATAAATACAATGCCTGCAGTGCAACTGCGGAATTTACAATAAGCTATCTTCACACACCCGCAAATGCTTATTCCGTAACGGGTTCAAAGGGTGATGACGGCTGGTATAAATCCGATGTTGTGATTACTCCCGCAACAGGATATCAGATTTCCTACGGCGACAGAAATCATTTCTCAAACAACAGCGTAAAAATCGAAAGAAACGTAAACCAGATATTCGTTTACTTAAGAGATGCATCCACGTATGAGCAGACTGACGTTATCATAATTAACGGTTTTAAGATTGATAAGCAGTCCCCTGAAGTAGAGGATAAGACTAGCGGTGAAATCTATTTCGCCGACGAAAGCGGAAACGTAACATGCATCGTAAGTGACGAAAATCTTTCACATGTAGTTATAAACGGAACCAAGGTTAAATTAACCGACCTCGGAAACGGCAGAAAATCATTCACCGTTCCCGCAGGTGCGAAAAAAGAAACCGTTTCATTTACGGCTTATGACTTGGCCGGAAACAAAACGGATTTCGATTTAACAACTGCTCCTTCATGGAAGCGTGACGGTGTGATTTCAGAGGGTGAAATTTACCTTGAAGCAGGCGAAAAATTCACGATTCCCGAAGGCGAATGGACTGTCGACGGCGATGGCACCGTTTACTATGGCGGAACAGTATTCTACGCCTCCAAGGAAGGCATGTATACCTTCAAGAAGAAATAAAAAAAGGACCAGAGGGACGGTTCTTCTGGCCCTTTTTGAACCAGAAGAACCGTCCCTCTGGTCAGATTATTCCATTACGCTGATAACACGGTTTCTGCCGTGCTCTTTTGCATAGTAGAGTTTGGCATCGACGCCTTCAACGTTTTCTTCGGTGGTGAGTGAAGGATCGATTTCGCTGACGCCGAAGCTCATAGTGATTTTAATATCGGTTCCTTCAAAAGTAATTACATCGGCTTCGATGGCCTTACGTAAGTTTTCAGCGAACTCGGCAGCTTCAGCCATATGCTTGTGGGAGAGAAGAAGGATGAATTCCTCGCCGCCCCATCTGAATGCGCCGTCATCGATTCCGATTGAATTGGAAAGTGTATTTGCAACATGCTTTAAAACTTCATCGCCGGCGTTATGACCGTAGGTATCGTTGACACGTTTGAAGTGGTCAATATCGCACATGATGATTGCTGTAGAATCGAAGTTTTTGTTTGTGGCAATACGTCTTTCATAATATGTATGAAGACCACGACGGTTTCTTAAGCCTGTCAGAGGATCTTCGATAGCTTCGTTGTGAAGCACGTAGGATTCAAGGCTTCTGCCGCAGAATGCAGTGGCAAGGGAGAGACGTTTAACATCTTCCTCTGTGAATATTCCGTCACTGCCGTCAGTATTGATTTTATTCACTGCCTGGTAAGCACCGATTACAACACCTTCGGAGTTGGTAACAGGCATTGTGAGAATAGATTTTGTATGATATCCCGAGCTCTTATCCACTTCGGGATTGAAACGAGAATCTTCGTAAGGATTATTTATAATAAGAATTTCGTTACCCGACATTGCAGCACCGACAAGACCCTTATTTTCGGGAACGGTGATGGTATCGATTCCGAGGGCTGCGAGAGTCCATGCAACATGTTTTCTCTTGTCCCAGAACCAGAAGCTTGCACGGTCGGAATTAACAAGGGTTTTTCCGAGATCGGTTAAAAGAAAGAGCGTTTTTGAAAGCTCCTTTTCCTCGAACAGTCTGGACATATAATAAAAGATTTTTTCCAGTAATTCGTCGCTTGATAAATATTTGTTCTGATCCATGAAAACACCCCCTGAAAAACACATTTTTAGTTTAATAAATTATTTAAAATACCGATATAATTATAGCACGGACCTAAGCCGTTAGTAAATGCGGGAAATACTTTTATGAAAGAAAACAAAAGCAAAAACAGAAAATGGCTCATAATACTTCAGGCACTGCTTCTCGGCGTGGCAGCGTTTTTGTTTTGCTACAATGACGTGCTTTTTAACTTAAACAGCCTTTACCGCGACAAGGTTTACCAGCGCTCGAGAGGCGTCAACCAGTCCATAAAAATCATCGCAATCGACGACGAGGCCATTGCGGAATACGGCCCTTTCGGTACTTGGGATCGAAGTGTGTTTGCGGATACAATCGAAGCACTCGGCGATTATCCTTCGGTAGTCGGCTTTGATATTATGTTCTTCTCCGAAATGACCGAAGAAGGAGACGCGCTCCTAAAAGAAAAAGCGCTCGAAAACGGAAATGTTGTATTTGCTTCTAGAATCGATTTTGATACGGTTGTCGAAAAAGACGAAAACGGCAAACAGTTTATAAACAGATTCCATGTAAACAATTTAAATCTTCCGTTCTCCGGCGAAGAAGTTCCGACAGGCTTTGTCAATGTATCGCAGGATGAAGACGGCGTAGTAAGAAGAATAATTCCTGCATACACAAACGAAAACACAAACGAAACCTACACAGGTTTTTCATATGAAATATATAAGACTTACTGCAGGAATAAAGGCATTACGCCCGTAGAACCCAAGACCGATTCAAACAACGCAATGTGGATTTATTACGCAGGAAAGCCCGGCGATTACGAAGTAATTTCTCTGGTTGATCTTTTAAACGGCAAAGTGGATGCGCGTGTATTTACCGACTGTATAGTTCTTGTCGGTGCATATACAAACGGCCTTCAGGATCAGTTTTCGGTGCCTAATTCGGGCGTTGAAATGTTCGGAGTAGAAATAAACGCGAACATCATTCAGGGGTATTTAGACGGCGCATTTCCGCGTCCTGCAGACCGTTCCATGATATCTCTTATCATTGCCCTCATTGTATTTATGTTCTTCATTGTTTTCTCAAAGGTCGGACTTAAATGGGGAACACCGTTACTTATCATCGCAGAGATTGAGACAGTTGTAGCCGGAATACTTCTTTTTACAAAAGCAGACATTATTTTACCCGGCGTTTACCTTCTTTTATTCATATTCTTAGATTACCTTTTTGCGCTGATTATAAAGTATTTTACAGAAGCCATCGCGAAGAGAAAGATAGCATCCGCATTCAGAAAATACGTGGCACCGCAGGTTGTTGACGGCATCATGAAATCGGGCCAGTACAAAATTGCACTCGGTGGCGAGAACAGAGACATAGCAGTTCTCTTCGTTGATATCAGAGGCTTCACACCGCTATCCGAAAGCCTCGAACCCGAGCAGGTAGTCGAGATTTTAAATGAGTATTTAAACCTTACAACTAACTCGATATTTAAAAACGGCGGTACACTTGATAAGTTTATCGGTGATGCTACAATGGCTGTATTCAACGCTCCGTTTGATTTAGACGACTATGAATTAAGAGCACTTAGAACAGCCAAAGACATAGTTGCAGGTGCAAAGGCGCTTGAGAAATCCTGCATGGAAAGATTCGGACGTAAAGTTACGTTCGGCGTAGGTGTTAACTGCGGTGAAGCAGTCGTAGGAAACATAGGCTGTGACTTCAGAATGGACTACACAGCCATCGGCGACACGGTTAATACCGCAGCAAGACTTGAGTCGAATGCGAAGCCCGGACAGGTGCTTATAAGCGAAACAATTTATGAGCGCGTAAAAGACAAAGGTGTAAAAGTAGAGCCCATCGGCGAAATTCCTCTTAAAGGAAAATCGAAGGGCGTATTCGTATATCAGTTAACTGAAATAGATGGTGTAAAGGTGGGGGAAGAAGAATGAGTCAGTTTTTAATCATTCCTGACAGAGAGAATATGAAGGAGACGCTCGCGCTCGCGAAGGAATATGACCTCGGGCTTGAATTAAACGAGTTTATGTTTCCCAGCGTCCTTGACGATACGCAGAAGTGCATCGAGATAGCGCAGTTTTATAAAAAAAGCGGCGGAAACGTAATGACTTCCCACGGCGACTTTTTTGACGTGCTTGTATTTTCTGAGGATAAAAGAATCGCAGATATTTCCAAACTTCGTATCATGCAGAGTATCGAAGTATCCGCCAAAGCTGGCGCAAAGGCAGTCATTTTCCACAGCAATATCGAGCCGTTCTTAACAGGCGAAGCTTACCGCGAAAACTGGTGCAACAAAAACGAAGAAGTTTTCCGCGAGATATGCAAAAAATATCCCGATATGAATGTATACATGGAAAACATGTTTGATACAAGACCTTACGATCTTGCAAACCTCGGCGAGCGAATGAAGGATGTGAAGAACTTCGGTATCTGCTTTGACTACGCACACGCATACCTTTCAAACACCTTCTTAAGCGAGTGGGCAAAAATCCTTTCACCGTACATTAAACACGTACACATAAACGACAACGACAAAGCAGGCGACTGGCACTGGGCACTGGGGGACGGAACAATAGACTGGAGCGTATTCGCAAGACTTCGCGAGATGTATTTCCCCGAAGCATCAATTCTTATAGAGATGAATTCAATAGAAAATCAGTTGAAATCGTTAGAATATCTTCAGAGTATAAATCTTATATAATTACTCATAAAAGAACCGCATAGCCGGTTCTTTTTTTATGCCCAAATACTTCTTTTATGAGCAAAAGTTAGTTTTATATAACTTTTTTCACAAAAATCGTTGACAAGTTAGCGCAATATAACTATAATCGCATTGAAGTTAGTTAAAGATAACCTAAAAAGCCCTTAATCACAAGGGTAAAAAGGAAAAGAAAGAAGGAAGAATATGATGCCTTTAGGATTAGCGAACGTAGGCGAAGAGAACACAATTTTACGTATCGGTGGTAATCCCGAGACCAAACAGCATTTGGAGAACTTGGGATTTGTAGCCGGCGGAACGGTAACGGTAATTTCCGAAATCGGCGGTAATCTGATTGTGAACGTAAAAGACAGCAGAGTGGCTTTAAGCAAGGAACTTGCACAGAAAGTCATGGTCTGAAAATAAAAAAGCGAGGTAAAAAGATGAAAACACTGAAAGACGCAAAAGTAAAAGAAACCGTGAAAGTTGTTAAGCTCCACGGCGAAGGCGCAATTAAAAGAAGAATCATGGATATGGGTATCACCAAGGGTACAGAGATTTATATCCGAAAAGTTGCACCCTTAGGCGATCCTGTAGAGGTTACCGTCAGAGGATATGAATTAAGCATCAGAAAAGCCGATGCCGAGATGGTTGAAGTTGAGTAAATTATTTAAAGGAGAAAAGAAATGAGTATAAAGATTGCTCTTGCAGGTAACCCCAACAGCGGTAAAACAACCTTGTTTAACGCACTTACGGGTTCCAATCAGTTCGTCGGCAACTGGCCCGGCGTTACAGTTGAGAAAAAAGAAGGAAAACTTAAAAAACATGATGATGTAGTTATTACCGACCTTCCCGGTATTTATTCACTCTCTCCGTACACACTCGAAGAAGTTGTTGCGAGAGATTATCTTTTAGGAGAAAGACCGAATGCAATTTTAAACATTGTGGACGGTACAAACCTTGAAAGAAACCTTTACCTTACCACACAGTTAACTGAGCTTGGAATCCCCGTTGTAATCGCAATCAACATGATGGATGTTGTAAGAAAGAACGGTGATAAGATTAATATCGAAGAACTTTCAAGACAACTTGGCTGCAAAGTCATGGAAGTCTCCGCTCTTAAAAACGAAGGCGTAATCGAGGCGGCTGAGGCAGCCATCAAAGCCTCAAAAGAAGATAAAACAGTTCCCATGCATACCTTCAGCGGTCCCGTTGAACATGCGCTCGCACACATCGAAGAAGCATGTGTACATTCGCTTCCCGAAGAGCAGCAGAGATGGTATGCGATCAAGATTTTTGAAAGAGACGAAAAAGTTTTAAAACAGCTTAACATAGAGGGCAGCACAAAGGCGCACATCGAGGGCGATATTCAGGCTGTCGAAAAAGAATTTGACGATGATTCCGAAAGCATCATCACGAATGAGAGATATGTTTACATAGCATCAATTATCAAGGCTTGCTTAAAGAAGGCTAAACAGGGCGAACTTACAGCATCGGATAAGATTGATAAAATCGTTACCAACAGATGGCTCGGACTTCCTATTTTCGCAATTATAATGTTCCTTGTTTACTTCCTTTCAATGGCACCCGGCGCACCCGGAACCAGACTTACCGACTGGGCCAACGACGGCCTCTTCGGAGACGGCTGGCATTTATTCGGAATCGGCTCAGGTAAGTACAATGCAGCAGCAGAAGAGTACACGGATGCAGCCAATGTAATTGATGCATTTATCGGACTTGAAGACGAGATTGATTTAGATGCCTTAAAAGAAGCATATTCAGCAGTAGAAGCAGGCACCACGGCTGATTATACACTCGAAGACGAAGAAACACTTGCAACCGAAGACGTTACATACACATACGAAGAATTAACGGATGCAATGGATGTGTTTGAATCTTACGAAGGCGAAGAGCCCGATCCCGCGAACTACGGCGTATGGGTTCCTTCAATCCCTGCAATAGCAGAAGCAATCCTTGACAAACTTAACTGCGCTGACTGGCTTAAGAGCCTTGTCATCGACGGTATCATCGGCGGTGTCGGAGCAGTGCTTGGATTCGTGCCTCAGATGCTTGTGCTTTTCTTCCTTCTTGCATTCCTTGAATCCTGCGGATACATGGCAAGAATTGCATTCGTATTAGACAGAATCTTTAGAAAATTCGGCCTCTCCGGTAAATCCTTCATCCCCATGCTTGTCGGCACAGGATGCGGTGTTCCGGGCGTAATGGCTTCAAGAACAATTGAAAATGAAAGAGACCGTCGTATGACGATTATGACCACAACATTTATCCCCTGCGGTGCAAAGATTCCCTTTATTGCAATGATTGCAGGCGCACTCTTTAACGGATCACCTTTGATCTCTGTCGGCGCATACTTCATCGGTATGGCAGCAATCATTATCTCGGGCGTCATGCTTAAGAAAACAAAGATGTTCTCCGGCGAGCCCGCACCTTTCGTAATGGAACTTCCCGCATACCATATGCCTACACTTCCTAACCTCCTTCGTTCCATGTGGGAGAGAGGATGGTCGTTCATCAAAAAAGCAGGAACAATCATTCTTTTATCCACTATTGTTATCTGGTTCTTATCTAACTTCGGATTTGTAGACGGTTCATTCGCAATGGTAGCGGAAGAAGAAGTAGACCTTTCGATCCTCGCTAAAGTCGGAAGTGCTGTTTCATGGATATTTATTCCTCTCGGCTGGGGCAACTGGCAGGCAGCCGTTGCCTCAATCACCGGGCTTGTCGCAAAGGAAAACATCGTCGGTACGATGGGCGTTTTATACGGCGGCGGAGAGTTAAGCACATATCAGATGCTTGCACTCAAATTCACCGGAGTTTCAGGCATGTCATTCCTTGTATTCAACTTACTCTGTGCTCCCTGCTTCGCAGCAATCGGCGCAATCAAGAGAGAGATGAACAACGTAAAATGGACATTCTTTGCAATCGGTTATCAGTGCGGCTTTGCATATGTAATCGCACTTATGATTAACCAGTTCGGCAACATTTTTACAGGAAACTTAAATGTATTCGGCCTTATCGCCGCAGTACTTTTACTCGGATTTATGGTTTACATGCTCTTCATAAAGAAGTATCATGAATCAGTAAAGAGAAGTTAAAGGAGATACTCCATGACATGGATTTTAGCTAATATCTGGACTATAGTAATTGTCTTAATCCTTATAGCAATTGTGACGCTTATTATCATAAAACTCATAAAAGACAAGAAAAAAGGAAAGTCATCCTGCGGCTGTGACTGCGGATGCTGTTCCATGGCCGGGTCGTGCAAGAGTGCTCAGAAATGAGCCATTTGGGGACGGTTCTATTTTGGCCTTTTTTACCAAAACGGAACCGTCCCCGTTTGGCTTTTTTTACCACCTGGGGACACATCTCGCTTTAGCAAAGAAAAACGGGTGCCTGACACGCTTTCGCAAGTCAGGCACCCATTGTAATTGGTGTTCTTTCTCTTACTGTCCTATCTTCTCCGGATCAAATTCTTCGGCGCATTTTGCGTATGTAAAACGCTTAATCTTTGCAGCCACTTCATTATCAATCTTCTGAACCGCATCTTTCTTCGGAGTGCCTGTATAAAAGCCCTGTACGAGGTCTACGCCGAGATCGATAACCGCCTTTAATTCTTCTTCTGTTTCAACACCTTCCGCAATTACGGATATATTGCTCTTGGAAGCATACGAAATAATATTTTTTACGAAGTGACGTTTCTGTGCGCTTTCGTTTATTCCATGAATCAGATCGTGGTCAATTTTGATATATCTCGGTGAATATCTGATAAGGTTGTTTACGTTCGAATAACCGCTGCCGTAGTCGTCGAGCGCGATTTCAATGTAAAGATTAAGATAATCCTCTTTACGCTTGTTAAGCATTGCCTCATCCTTAAATTCGGAGATTTCATTATACTCAACAACGATTCTTCCGAGGTGTCTTTTAAACCTTGCAAAAAGTTCTTCCTCGTCTTTTCCTTCGAGCTGATGAGCCGGCAAAGAGTTAATGAAAACTTTCTTGGAAATAAACTTCATCGGATTGTTTTCCATGCAGTCGATAACGCCGTTAAACGAAGTTTTTTCGATATCGTAGAGTCTGTTCAAAGATGCGGCGCAGCTTAGGATTTCACTGGGTGTGAGTTCCATGTCGCCTTCGTATCTCATAAGGGCTTCATAGCCGAAGATTTCGCCGTTACATACTTTTACGATGGGCTGGAAGAAGAATGATAAAAGATTGTTATCCAATATTTTCTCAACCTCTTTGCATTTATCTTTTTCTTCTTTTGAAAGCTCGGAGAGAACAAGTTCTTTCTGGGTTTTAATCTTTTTATTGTGATTCTTTGCATTTATAACCTTGTTGATGATGCTGTCAAGATCAGGCATTTTATCAAGGCGTTCGGTTACTATATCATTGTGCAATAAAGCCCTGTGTTCATTACCCGACTCATCATGGAAGAGTATACCGTTTTCGGGAATCTCTGCCAAAAATTCCTTATATCTCTTTTCACAGTCGGAATGCACCAGACCTACAAGGAATTCATCGTTTGTAAGTCTTGCACAGATTTCACGCTCATATGTATGAGTGGATACAAATTTTGCAAGTGCCTGAATCGCCGAATCACCCGTAAAACGGTTGTATTTTTCGTTTATATTAGACAGCTTGTCTATGTCCAGAGCGATGATTGCAACGGAACGGCCGTTTTTGATATTGTCCTCGCAGAGAATCGAGAGTCCCTCGCGGAAGCCCTGATAATTGAAAAGACCGGTCTGTCTGTCACGAATCTGCTGTGCTTTTATCTGATCAATTAACGCCGTTAAGGCTTTCTGACGGTAAAAGGCTTCAATGCCTTCATTGACATTTTTAAGCCATGATCTGTAGATTTCTGTATAGAAACGAACTTCTTTTCCGTAGTTGATTACCGCATATCCGAAGCATCTGTCGTCGAAGAATAGAGGAGTGAAAATAAATGTTGTAGGATAGTCCCTTTCTTCATTCAACTCGGGCAGCATGTCAATTGAATCAAACTTACGGTTATAATCAACAGCATCCGCATTGTCTGCATCGGGATCACCGCTTACCTTTATGACGGTATGTATTTTATCGCCGTATCCTTCGCGTCTTGCGAGCGGTCCGATAAAGGAATAAGGATCCGTAAAATTATCGTTTAAGCAGATGTAAAGATTTTCAAACGGGCGCACCTGATACGAGTAGGATGCGATGGTTTTGAAAAACTCCATATAATCTTTCTGACACAGTAAATCTTCGCTGAAATGGTTAAAATCGGATTTGAAACTGATCTGCGAATGGTCGTTCTCCCAGGTGTCACGATTAATCTTTCTGTAAGCCGCTTTGAAATCCTTGCAGCCGCAGCTTCCTCCTAAAATAATCTCTGTGCTTAAATCAGGCTCTTCGCAGGCTTCTTTTGTGATAGCCGCATGAAGTCTTGCAAAGCAGAGTGCACCGCACTTATCCGCGGGAATTTCGGCCGTGGTTAAAGGCACGGGAGAAGTCTCGCCTTCAATCGTTGAATCATAAGCCGCAACGGCGATATCGTCGGGAACCTTAAAACCGTTCTTTGTAAGCGTAGCCGCAAGACCGATGGCCATGTATTCATTCGCACACATAACCGCCTCAGGCATATCATCCCTGTTTTCTAAAAGTTTCTTTGCAAAATCATCGCCGGTATTATACCAGTAATCGCCGTGGAAAATACGGTCGTTACGGATAGGAATATGATGCGATTTCAATGCGTTTAAATATGCGTTGAAACGCTGCACAGAATGAGGATGTCCGACTTTACCGCCCAGGAACGCAATATCCTTATATCCGTGATCGTCTATAAGGTGGTTCATGATTTTAAGAATAGGCGTATAGTGGTCGATTAGTATATAATCAAATTCTTCGGTCTCTCTGTCGATAACGAACACGGGACCGTCAAACTCATTTTTGACTCTTTTAAGAAGTTTTTTATCAAAATCGGGTGTGAGAATGGTGTCGAGCAGAATGACAACGGCATCAAAGCCCGCAAGGTTTGCGAGCGAATAGATATTGGAATCACCGATGTTTCTTAAATCGGTTTCCTGGTATTTCTGATACATGGAAAAAATGCATATATCATAATCATGCGCATATGCTTCTTTGGTAAAAGCGCGCATGAATCTGTTTTGTGTTTTTTCTTCAAGCTGTGCCAAAAGCACACAAATTCTTTTTCTCATAAAAACACATCCCCCAACCACTTCTATTTTACTACAAAATTACTGAAATCTCAAAGGGTTTTTCTTTTCAAATTGGTGAAAATGTGGTATATTTATACAGGATTTGTTCCAATATTTCTTTCGTGTAAAAGGAGAATAAAATGAGCAAGGCAATTAAGATTACAGCTATAATTTCATTCGTATTGGAGATTTTGTATATTCTTGTGGGAAGACTTATCATTCCCGTGATAACCGGTATTGTAACCAGTAATCGTACACTTTCTTATACAAGTGAACCCGTAAAAATGTTTCTTTTAGCATTTGGTTTTTACCTTGGTATGTTAATAATCGGACTTATTGTTCCCATTCTTTATCTTGTATTTATGATTGCCCAGATTGCAGCTTCAAAGACAGAAAAGACAGGAATAGCGGTTGAGGTACTCGGAATCGTTGTATTAAGTTTTGTATTACCGATTCTTTCAACTCTTTTCTCAATAATTGCAATACCTTTTATGACCAGAATGCTTTTAGACTGGGGTAGCATGGAAGCATATAAAATTTACTCCACCATGAATACATCCGGAGGAGTGTTGGGAATTCTTTCAACAGTTTCTCTGGTTCTTATGATTATATCTTTCTCATTCTCAATTTGCAGAAAGAAATGGGTTCCTTTGGACGAGTTCGAAGGGGGAGCAGAATAGTTCCCTTAAAAGGGGGGTTACAATGTCAAAAATAGTAGTTGTGTTTCCGGGCATAGGTTATACAAGCGACAAACCTCTGTTATACTATGCCCAGAAGGTGGCTGAAAAGTGCGGATACGACGAGAGCCGCGTGCTCGAATACGATTTTACGTACAAAAACAGTCTCAAGCAGGATAGGGAAACCTACAGAAGGGCCTGCAACAGAGTCGTAAAATTCACAGAGGAAAACCTTAAAGGCATAGACTGGATGAGTTACGACAAGATACTTTTCATATCGAAAAGCATCGGTACTATTGCTGCGGCCTCTTTTGAATACGATCTTGCAAGATTCTTCAACAAGGACAGATCACCGTTTGTTCTTCCGCCGCTTAAACAGATAATGTTTACGCCGCTTGAAGAAACTTTTAAATACCCTGTTCAGAATGCACTGGGCTTCTGCGGAACAGCCGATACCTGGAGCAGATTAGACAGAATACAAAAAGCAGCAATTAAGCAGTATATTCCGATTACGGTTTACGAAAACGCTAATCATTCACTCGAGACGGGCAATATGAGCGAAGATCTTAAAAACATGGCGGAAATAATGGCTCTTTGCGAACGATTTCTTAAATCATAGTCTGAAACTAAAAATGAGGGGACTGAAATGCTTTTAGAACAGGTTTTAAGCGGATTCGCCATTGCACTCAATGTAATAGGCCTGATGATATGTCTTTTTGATTACATCAAGCGCCCTACAAAAACAGCTGTTTTTGCAATCGTGTATCTGCTTTCAACGCTTCTTTCAAACTATTACTGGGGAGTTTATGTGGCCGTAATGGACGATTATCCGAATGTGTCGTCCTTCTTATCCTATGTCGGTTGGAATGCGGCTTTTCTTGTTCTGACCATTCTCCTTATTTTTTTGATGACCAAAGACAGGATCAGATATTTCAACCCTCTTTGCCTCATTCCGATTCCTTTAAATATAGTTCAGCTTTTCATGTATCTTCAGTACGGCGGATATTTTAACAATATCTGGCAGGTTGTGCTTTCCACGTTTATTTCATGCGCCAGCATAAACCTTATCTTACGTTATATTTTCAAGCATAAAAAAATCGAAAACTTACGCAAACCGTATATTGAATGTGTTTTGCTTGCCATGATGTTTTTTGAGTATGTTTCATGGACTGCATCGTGCTTCTCATGGCCCACGGAAGCAATCGACCCGTACACATACGCTACAATACTCTGTTCCATCGGATATATTATTCTTCCGCTTTCCGTTATCAAAACTTACTATACCGGCAAAGTGGAAATCGACGAGTCCAGAAAGGCTTCAAGAAATATATTCGTTATGATGTATGTCATATTCATTACAACTACCTGCATCGGCGGATGTTTGCTCGCAGTATGGATGAGAGACACATTAAACAACGGCATCGGACAGCTCGGCGATAAGGACCCGTTCAGCGTTATCGCGGTAATGCTTTTCGTAGTTTCGGTTGTTATCATTCTTTTTACGGCGACAATTATCTTAGTTGTAAGCTCGGATCAGAAATCTTACGAAAGCCGTAAACTTCGTATAGAGAAAAAAGATGCGGAGAAATCCAACGCCGCAAAGAGTGAATTCCTCGCCAACATGTCGCATGAAATCAGAACTCCGATTAATGCGGTACTCGGTATGAACGAGATGATTTTACGAGAGAGTCTTGAGGCCAGAGACATGCTTCCCGAGGAGAGAGAAGAGATCATAAAAATATTCTCAGACATCTGCAATTACTCGGGCAATATTGAGAGTGCGGGCAACAATCTTTTATCCATCATCAACGATATTCTCGACTTCTCCAAGATTGAAGCCGGTAAGATGGAAATCACCGACGGTAACTACAAGTTAAGCTCTGTTTTAAATGACGTCAGCAACATGATTTCGTTTAAGGCGAAGAGTAAGGGCATCGAATATATCGTGGACGTCGATGAGACGCTTCCTGACGGCCTCTACGGCGATGAAATCCGCGTACGCCAGATAATCACCAACCTTTTGAACAACGCCGTAAAATACACACAAAAAGGCACTATATGGCTTAGCGTAAACGAGCGTAAGGGCGAAGAAGACAAATCAACCAATTTAATCGTAAAAGTAAAAGACACCGGTATCGGTATCAAAAAAGAAGATATATCGAAACTCTTCAGAAAATTCGAAAGAGTCGATATGCAGAATAACAGCACGGTCGAAGGCACAGGTCTTGGCCTTGCAATCACAGGAAGCCTCCTAGATATGATGGGCGGCGAAATAAGTGTTGAGAGTGAATATGGCAAAGGTTCCGAATTCACCGTTTCGATTCCTCAGAAAATCGTCTCTGAAGAACCCATCGGAAACTTCCGCGAGAAGTTTGAAAAGAGCATCAGCGAGCTTAAGGCTCCCAAAGAAAACTTCCATGCGCCCAACGCAAGCATTCTTATCGTCGACGATACAGTGATGAACTTAACGGTTGCAAGAGGACTTCTTAAAAAGACCAGAGTAATAATCGATACCGCAATGAGCGGCGAAGAATCAATAGAACTTGCCAAAGAAAAAGCCTACGACTTAATCTTAATGGATCAGCGAATGCCGGGTATGGACGGTATCACTGCGATGCATCACATAAAAGAAGACGGCAACGGCTTAAATGCAGGCACACCCGTCATCTGCCTTACAGCCGATGCGGTTAGCGGCGCGAGAGAAAAGTACCTTGCAGAAGGCTTCGAGGATTACATCACCAAGCCCATCGACAGCAGGGCTCTGCTTGACGCACTCCTTAAATACCTGCCTAAAGACAAGATAAAAATCGTGGAAACAAAGCAGGTCGAAAAACCCGTCGAAGCAGTTTGCGAAAATTCATTTGAAAGCAAGCTGATTGATAAAAAAGTCGGTCTCGGATACTGCAACGGCGACAAGGAATTTTATGAGACACTCCTTTCCGAATATGTGAGCGAATCCAAGGATAAAGCACACCTCATAAAAGAAACCTACGAGAATAAAGACTGGAACAATTACGGTATCTACGTGCATTCGTTAAAGAGCACATCAAAGATGATCGGTGCAACGGAACTTTCCGAAATAGCAGCAGAGCTTGAAGCGGCAGCAGGCAAGGAAGATGTTGCAACAATTGATGCAAAGCAGGATAAGATGTGCGGTCTGTATGAAGATGTCTTAAAAGAAATAACAGATAAGTTTGGAATTAAGCAAACGGATAATTCTAACGAAGACATAATGGAGTTTATGCCGGAGTAATATATGTTAAAAATCGTCAGAAACGACATTACAAAAATGAATACCGAAGCCATCGTAAACACCGCCAACGAC